>JAQVGD010000224.1 GCA_028696945.1 Lutibacter sp. | reverse complement strand
TATAAAATTCCGACATTGATGTTTTTACGAATTCCATCTTCTGTAATGGTTCCTTTTGGTTGTTCCAACAATTGAGATTCGGTAATCTTTAAATCGTTTCGTTTTTTATCAATTTGGTTGGGTTCTGGCATAAATTTATTAAAAACCTCTAAAGCCACAGAAACCAATCCTGGATGCGCCACCCAAGTGCCGTCGTGCCCATTTTTAGCCTCACGCTCTTTGTCCATTCTCACTTTCTCAAAAGCAATTCTATTTGCTTCTTCATCATTTTTTACTGGGATTTGTGCCGCCATTCCGCCAATTGCATGAACATTTCGCTTGTGACAACGTTGAATAACCAGCAATGAATAGGCTTTCATAAAAGGTGTTGCCATTGTGACCT
The DNA here is from genome assembly GCA_028696945.1 of Lutibacter sp. Taxonomy (GTDB): domain Bacteria; phylum Bacteroidota; class Bacteroidia; order Flavobacteriales; family Flavobacteriaceae; genus Lutibacter. The sequence continues at coordinate 3,686 of JAQVGD010000224.1, read as the reverse complement.
GACTTCTGTCGGGCACATTAAAATTTTTGTGATTTCTGAATTTTTTGATATAAGAAAATATGTAATCCCATCGACCGCAATTCAATCCTGCGATATGATCTTTTAATTCATAAATAATTTCATCAATCTGAAAACTTGCAGTAATTGTTTCAATTAAAACGGTTGCTTTTATGGTAGCTTGGTTTATTCCGAAGTATTCCTGCGCAAACACAAAAACTTCATTCCACCAACGCGCTTCCAAATAATGCTCCAGTTTTGGCAAATAAAAATATGGACCAGATTCGTTTAGTAATAATTGATTTACATTATGAAAAAAGTACAATCCGAAATCGACCAAGGAACCTGACATTGGTTCTTCATTAATCAATAAATGTTTTTCAATTAAGTGTAAACCTCTCGGTCTTACCAAAAGCGTTGCAACCGTAGCATTTAATTTATATTCCTTTCCATTTTCATTAGAAAAAGAAATGGTTTTATTAATGGCATCTTTTAAGTTTTGTTGTCCTTCCATTAAATTGCACCAAGTTGGAGAATTGCTGTCCTCAAAATCGGCCATAAAAACTTTTGCTCCAGAATTTAGTGCATTGATAATCATTTTCCGTTCAACTGGTCCCGTAATTTCAACCCTTCTGTCCAACAAATCTTTTGGTAATGGTGCCGCAGTCCAGTCTCCTTCTCTTATAGCGATGGTTTCTCTTGGAAATTCTGGAAAATTTCCTCTATCAAAATGATTTTGCTGCGGAACCCGTCTTCCCAACAATTCCAATCTTCCGCTGTTAAATTTTTCGTGTAACTGTACTAAAAAATCCATAGCTTCGTTTGTTAAAATAGCTGGGTAAGAATTTTTAACATCTTCGGAAAAAGATACTGGGTGGATTGTTGTTTCGTTAAATTTTTTCATGTTGGTTTATTTTTATGAGGACAAACATAAAAAAAAGTTTTTCACGAAACAAGCGAACGTTCGCTAAATATCGATTTTAGATTAATTTTTATTATTTCGCTAAAAAACATACCTTTGTTTTATGAATATCGAAGAAGAATACATCCGTTTAATCTTTGGATTGAAATTGAAGCAAATAAGAACAGAGAAAAATTTGTCCTTATTTGGACTTTCTAAATTAACAAACATCTCAAAATCGTACTTAAACGAAATTGAAAAAGGCAAAAAATATCCGAAAACAGATAAAATTGCACTATTGTCGCAAGTGTTAGATGTGCCTTATGATAATATGGTTTCCTTAAAACTCGACAAAAACCTAGCTCCGCTGGGAGAAATATTACAATCTAAAATCTTAAAAGAAATCCCTTTAGATTTATTTGGCATTCAGGAAGCCGACTTAATCGACATCATTTCAAATGCGCCCGCCAAGGTAAATGCGTTTATAAGTACCATCATTAAAATTGCACAAAACTATAACCTTTCACGCGAAAGTTTCTTTTTAGCGGCTTTGCGTTCTTACCAAGAAGCGCATAATAATTATTTTGAAGACATTGAATTAAGTGTAAAAAAATTTGCCAAAGCATATCAGATAAATTTGGACGAAAAAATCAAATCGGCTGAATTAGAAGAAATTTTAATTGAAGAGTTTAATTATAAGATAATTAACAACGGACTTTCTTCCTACGCAAATTTAACGGAATTAAGATGCATATTCATTCAAAAAACAAACACTTTACTGTTAAGCAACACTATAGATGAATCTCAAAAAACTTTTATTTTCGCTAAAGAACTCGCCTACAATTACCTAAATTTAAAAGAGCGACTTTATACCTTTTCTTGGATAAAATTTGAAACTTTCGACCAGGTTTTAAATAATTTTATGGCATCATATTTTGCTGGCGCACTTATCATTCCGAAAAAAGCCATTGAAAATCAGCTAAAAACATTTTTTGGACAAAAGAAATGGGATAGTGTTCATTTTAATAAAATGATTATGCAATTTACAGATTCTCCCGAAACTTATTACCAGCGTTTGACAAACATTTTACCAAAATTTTTTCATTTCGAAAATCTATTCTTTTTGCGCTTTACCAATAAAGATGGCGAAAACAGGTACAAACTTTCAAAAGAACTTCATATTACCCAACAGCAGCCACCAACCGCTAACGAAACTCATGAGCATTATTGTAGAAGGTGGGTTTCCATTGATATTTTAAATAGGGTTGCTGAGAATGAAATTATTTCCGACATTCAAATTTCCGATTATCCAGAAGATGAATTAAGTTATTTGGTAATTTCAAGTGCCACAAAAGATCCTTTTAAAGAAACACACAACAGAAGTATTAGCATTGGATTACTAATTTCCCCACTGTTAACAAGTAAAATTAACTTTATAAACGATGCTGAAATTAACTATAAAAAGGTGGGTGTTACCTGTGAACGCTGCCCAATAACCGATTGCGAGGTTCGCGTTTGTGAAGCTACTGAACTTCAAAAAATAGCAAAAAATGAAGAAATTGCCAAAACGGTTCAACAACTTTTAGCGGATTATTCTTAAAATTGCCTAGGCTGTTCAATAAAATGTAATTCGGAAGTACGTTTGGACTTTATTTGAATACTATTTGTTTCTGAGATTCCAATAGCATCTCTTTTTCCAAAAATTTCATTTTCTTTCATTATTGTCCGATTAAAATTATTTTATATTTCTACAAACAAGAAGCTCATAAAGAGCCATTTTAGTCTCATCGAGGCTTACTCTTTGTATAGTTCCATTTTGATGGAGATAAATCATTTTTTATGAATTTTCAGCAAACAACAATAATATTTTTTTTATCTATCAAGCATTCTACAATAAATATATTTAGAAAATTTATTATTTTATTCAATATTCATTTTCAATAATTATAATCAAAAATAATTAACATTCATTTCGTATTTTAGCAACTCCTGAAAACATCAAACAAAATGGACATCAACTTCAATAAAAATGAAGATTTAAACAAACTTCAACTATCAGCACTTAATAAAAAACTTATAAATGTTTATAAAGGTGGCGGCGAAAAAAGAACTGAAAAACACAAAGACAACGGAAAGTTAACAGCAAGAGAACGCATTGAGTATCTTTTTGATGCCAAGAGCAATTCTATAGAAATTGGTGCTTTGGTTGGTGAGGGTATGTACGAAGAACACGGTGGTTGCCCATCTGGCGGCGTTATCGTTAAAATTGGCTATATCAAAGGAAAACAATGTATTGTGGTGGCGAATGACGCAACTGTAAAAGCCGGTGCTTGGTTTCCTATCACAGGAAAAAAGAATTTACGTGCCCAGGAAATTTCCATGGAAAATAAATTGCCTATTATTTATTTGGTGGACAGCGCAGGTGTATATTTACCCATGCAAGATGAAATATTTCCTGATAAAGAACACTTCGGAAGAATTTTTAGAAATAATGCCGTAATGAGCAGTATGGGCATCACGCAAATTGCCGCTGTTATGGGAAGTTGTGTTGCTGGGGGTGCCTATTTGCCAATTATGAGTGATGAAGCCATAATTGTTGATAAAACTGGAAGCATATTTTTGGCTGGAAGTTATTTGGTAAAAGCTGCCATTGGCGAAAATGTGGACAATGAAACTTTGGGTGGTGCAACGGCACACAGTGAAATTAGTGGCGTGACCGATTATAAAGCCACTGACGACTATGATGCTTTGGATAAAATAAAAAATATTATCGATAAAATTGGCGATT
>JAQVGD010000223.1 GCA_028696945.1 Lutibacter sp. | reverse complement strand
TACAAAACCAAAGACAATTAAAATGAGAAAGAGTAAAATGATTTGACTGACAATTTCTCTCTTTTTCTCGTTGTCATCTTTATTTTAATAATTCGTCTATTTATTATTCAAATTTCTTACAAACTTCGATACTTTCCCAAAAAGTGTGTAAAAGAGTAAAAATTTTTATATTTGCAAAAAAAATAATACGCAACAAACTAGCGACTTATTTCCAGATTTGATTATATAAGGGAGAGTTTGTAGCGTGTATAAACGAGTTACCCAACATAATAAAAGAGACCAACTGTCGAAATACGGGCTGACGACCCAAAGTGACAAAAAAGATATTAAACAGGAGTAAGCCGAAAATCTTCTAAAGAGTAGGCAAGTTTTTTAAATTAAATAAATATGAAAAAAAACATTTTTAAGATTGCAGGTGTAATAACACTTGTTGTGGCAATTTTTACGACAATTGTTTTGTTTGCAACTATTGGGTTATGGGGGCAAACGCAACCAACAGTTATACAGGAGTTTAGGTTAAATAACGGCAAAGCAATAACCATTTACAGTAATGGTACATGGAAAGAAAAAGTATTTAAAAAGCCTACCATTACATGGGTTTCTATTCCTGCAGGCACTTTTACCATGGGCAGCCCCGCCAGTGAAGTTGATAGAAATAGAGATGAAACTCAACATGAGGTAACCTTGAGTGCATTTAAGATGAGCGCATTCCAAGTTACTTTTGAGCAATACGATTTATTTTGCGATGCTACCGGCAGAAGTAAACCGAGCGATGAAGGCTGGGGTCGAGGCAATCGCCCGGTTATAAATGTAAGTTGGAATGATGCAACTGCTTTTGCAGAGTGGATGGGCTGCCGCTTGCCCACCGAGGCTGAGTGGGAATATGCCTGTCGAGCCGGAACAACAACGCCTTTTAATACCGGTAATAATCTTACTACATCCCAAGCAAATTACCATGGCAATTATCCATACAACAACAATGCTAAGGGAGTGTATAGGGAAAAAACCACGCCTGTAGGCAGTTTTGCACCTAATGCTTGGGGTTTGTATGATATGCATGGCAATGTTTGGGAATGGTGTAGCGATTGGTATGGTGATTATTCCACATCAGCACAAACTAATCCTAAAGGACCTTCATCGGGCTCTTACCGCGTGCTCCGTGGCGGTAGCTGGATCAACTATGCGGACTACTGCCGGAGTGCGCGCCGTGGCTACGACACCCCAGACTCCCGCGACGACTGCATTGGCTTCCGCTTAGTCTCCCCCAAGTAAACAGTGGTTAATCCCATCCTTCCTTTTAAGAAAAAAGAGCTTTGCCAAAAGGGAGTGAGGTACGAACGACCAAAAGGCAAAGCGAGAAAATAAATATCCGCCGAAGGCGGATCGAAAATTTTTTAAAAAATGCAGATACGAATTTTTAATATACCGATAACAGATAAAGGCGAAATGCAAGCAGAAATGAATAAGTTTTTGGCTGCTAACAGAGTGTTGGAAATTGAACAACGCTTTTATCAAAACGAAAAAGGAGCTTTTTGGTGTTTTTGCGTACGCTACTTATACAGCAATACAGGTGGCTTTCAACAACAATTACCAAAACAAAAAGTTGATTACAAAGAATTGCTTAATGAAAATGAGTTTGCAGTTTTTTCAAAGTTACGGGAGTGTAGAAAAATTATTGCTGCAAACGATGCTGTGCCGGCCTATGCTGTATTTACAGATGAGGAATTGGCAGGCATTGCACGTTTGCCAATTATTGAAGTTGGTAAATTAATTTCTGTAAAAGGAATTGGCGACAAGAAAGTTGAGAAATATGGCAAACAACTGATTGAATTATTCAAATCAAAAACCGAAAACGATGAAAAGGGAAAATAATTTAATTTCGTTGATTGCTGACCCCGATAACCTGCGTTTAGCTTTCTGGAAAGCCCGCAAAGCAAAAGACGTAAAAATGGAGGTTGCTGAATTTAGAAAATCCTTAGATAAAAACTTGTTAACATTGCGTAATGAATTACTTTTGGGTAATGTTCAGGTTGGACAATACCACTATTTTACCATTTACGACCCCAAAGAACGAGAAATATGTGCAGCAAGTTTTCGTGAAAGAGTTCTACATCATGCTTTAATGAATGTTTGCCATGCAAATTTCGAAAAATATCAAATATTTGTTAGCTATGCAAGCCGAAAAGGTAAAGGAACTTATGCAGCCATTAATCGAGCAAAGAATTATCAAAGAAAATACAATTGGTTTTTAAAATTAGATGTTTGCAAATATTTCGACAGCATCGACCATTGCATATTAAAACAATTACTTGCAAAACGCTTCAAAGATGTGGTATTGCTCAATGTTTTTTATAACATCATTGACAGTTACGAAACGTCCACAGACAAAAGTTTACCAATAGGAAACCTTACAAGTCAATATTTTGCAAATCATTATCTGGCTGTTGCCGACCATTATCTAAAAGAAAAATTGCAGATACCGGCTTACGTTCGCTACATGGACGATATGGTAATTTGGTCAAACGATAAAAATATGCTTCTCAAAATTGGGAATGAATTTCAACTTTTTATAGAAACAGAGTTGAATTTAAGATTGAAGCCATTTTGCCTAAATTCAACCGATAAAGGTTTACCATTTCTGGGTTATATACTTTTCCCAAAAACAATTTTATTAAACAATAATAGTCGTAAGCGTTTTAAAAATAAATTGAAACAATATAATTATAAGCTAAACAATGATGAGTGGAATCAAGCAGAATACCAAGCTCATGTATTGCCGTTAATTGCTTTTACTAAACATGCAAACACATATAATTTAAGGAAAAAATTCAATGAAATGACAAAAACAGGGTAATAGCTAAAGGGGCTCTAACCGCGTGAACCGTGGCGGTAGCTGGAACAACAATGCGAACAACTGCCGGAGTGCGAACCGTAACAACAACACCCCAGACAACCGCAACAACAACATTGGCTTCCGCTTAGTCTCCCCCAAGCTTAAAAGGAAGGATGGATTTCCACTGTTAAACCGGCTATTATCCCGACCTCAAAAAAGGCAAACATAAAAAATATAGGAAAGTTTTAGTAAGTTTATAACTGAAAGACCTTGCCTACTCTTTAAAAAAGGAAAAGGAATGAAGAACGAATTACGTTGGGTAACAAGCGTTTGCTGTCAGTGGCGGGACAGTGCTTCGTATGACAGAGTCGAGGTTATTGAAACTTTTGTTCTTCGTGGAAAATTCAACGAAAAAATCGCCGCCTTCGGCAATACCCGAAACGTTACCTGCAAGCCTAAAAAACAAACAGAGTAAAAATGAACGACAGTATGAAACAGAAAATAAGGACAGAAAAAGTGAACCAACAGAGAGCCGACACAAAAGCCAACGCTTCTGTATTTTTATTTTTTTCCACCGCACATTTTTTAAAAACAATTTTAGCCACCGCACAAATGGCACATTTGGTTTTTCCCAACACACAAGCCAACCCTTCAGCAAAACCAAAAGAGCCATTTTTTGCCAACGCACCGACAGACAGAACGACAATAATTCAAACAATTTTTATATTGAAAAATGAGATAGTCAAAATATTTAATCTATCTTTGCGGACACATTTCAAAATGACATGAACAGAATAAAAGAAGTTTTGGAAGAAAAAGGCATAAAACAGACTTGGTTGGCTGAACAACTGGGCAAAAGCTACAACATGGTGAACGGCTATGTGCAAAACCGACAACAGCCAAGACTGGAAGTGCTTTTTGAAATTGCCAAAATATTGGGAGTGAAACCACAAGAATTATTAAAAGAGATAAAATGACAAGCATAATACAACGACAAGAATTACAAAACAAGATATGGAAAATAGCCAACGAAGTCCGAGGCTCGGTAGATGGATGGGACTTTAAACAGTTTGTATTGGGTACGCTGTTCTATCGTTTCATCAGTGAAAATTTTGCCAATTATATGAAAGGTGGAGATGAAAACATTAATTATGCAAGCCTTTCTGATGATGTGATTACACCTGAAATAAAAGATGATGCGATTAAAACAAAAGGCTACTTCATTTATCCAAGCCAACTTTTTGT
>JAQVGD010000046.1 GCA_028696945.1 Lutibacter sp. | reverse complement strand
TTGAGGATTTCCATTACCTGGTCCATAAGCGACAAATTGAAAGTTTCCACTTACTTTTTCCCATTCCCAATTGGGATCTCCAAAACCGATACCTAAAGTACCAATTCCAAGTAATTTTAGCCCAATAATTTCTCCAGAATAAAAGTTTGACAGTATTCCTGAACTATTCAAAAAACAAGTTGTACTATAATAATCATAGCAATATAAATCCATTCCTACGTAAGGATTTCCCATATAAAATTCTTTTGTTGAAGTCATGGATGAACCTCCATTAAGAATATTAAAAGTTATTAAACCTTCACCACTAGAATAGCCTGATGTTTTCTGTTGAATAGTAGCAGTGGAACCAGAACCAGAAGTTACAGAAAATAAGTATGCAGGAGTAACGCTCCATGAAACGGTTGATTCTGAAGGTATGTTTGATGTATCCAAAGTATAAGTCGCTGAATTACAAAAGGAAACTGGTCCAGTTATTTCAACTGTCAATTGCCCCATAGCTGCTTGAACTGCACCAAACGCATCGATTAAACCATATCCCATTTCATTATTCCAAGTACCATTTGGTCGGTTTGAAGTATTTGTATAGTTATAACCACCTACTTTCTGTGCAGTATTTTCTATAATATTGTTAACTTCTTGGGAAGTTAAGTTTGGATTTATCGATAAAACTAAAGCAGCAACTGCTGCTACATGTGGGCAAGCCGAAGATGTACCATTAAAATTTTGAGTATAATTACCAGCAGTTCCTATACTAGTGTTATATCCATTAACTCCTTGCCTATCCGTAGTAGGAATTAATACACCAGGTGCTGATATATCCAATTGGGCTCCAAAATTTCCTCCCCACGAATTTTCACCGTCACAAGAATTTGGGTTTTTTCTTTCTCCACAGGGACTCATAGCTCCTACAACTAATATATCATCATTTGAGTTAGCAGGATAATTTACTGCTCCGTTATCATTTCCGGATGCAAATACGACTACACAACCTAAACCATTGCGACCGTTTGTTAAAGCATTTGTTATTGCATCATCAATAATTTGATACTGAATAGCAGAACCCCAAGAGTTACTAATAACGGAAGCTCCGTTGTTAACTGCAAAATTAATACCATCTGCTCTACGTTGACGACTGTTGGGAGTTCCAGCTAAGCTGTTGCTGATTGACATAATTGGAGAGCCAGAAGCTATTCCAGCAACTCCAATACCATTATCTGAATTTGCTCCAATGATACCTGCACAAGCTGTACCATGATTTCCAAGAACTTGACTAGGTGAAGTTCCTGATTCAGTATCAAAACTTAAAGGATGCATATTTGTTAAATCAGGATGATTTAATTCGACGCCTTGATCTAAAACAGCTATAACTACATTCTGGTTTCCAGTAGTAATTTGTCTTGCTTCACAATAATTAATATCAATTCCGCTGGTACCTCCATGTAGGCCTGTATTATTTAAGCCCCATTGATTATTAAAATGAGTATCATTTACACAAAAAGGACTATCATCAGTCATTAAATCTGGCTGAGAGGCTGCAAATGCCCCTGTTTCATAAAATTGATTCGCCATTTGTAATGCATTACCATTAGACTGTTTTGAACATGATAAAGTATACCATAATGGCATAAATTTATTATTACCTAATATTTCTAAACCATTTTGAGATGCCATATTTTCAAGCAAGTTGACATCTTCTGTCTTGTTAAGTTTTACATAAAAAAGATTTGACAAACCTGCTTCGATTTTTTCCGGTGTTAAATAAAAAGGAGCTTCATAAAAAATCTCGTTTTTATTTTTCAAACTTATTGGAGAGGGGGTTTTAATAACAGCCCATTTGTATTCTTTTATTTTTAAATCTCCTTGAGGATTTAAACTTGAATATACATTCATATTATTATATTTCTCCACACTAAGATCCTTAATATTCAATGAACTTTTTAACGCAGAAATATTCTCAAATGAATTAAACATTATAAATTTTTTTGTTTGTATTTCTTCCAGAAATATCTTCTGCCCTTTATACCAATAATAATTATTTTGAGCAAACATAGTTATGCTACTAATAACAAAAACTATCGCAAGAATAATTTTTTTCATAATTAATTAGATTTGGTTAGTTTAATATCTTCAAAACCAGTTATTCCATAATCAACAGGCATAAATTGATTCAATAATAATATTTCATTAGTTAAAAAAATTGCTTTATGATTTGTCGTTTTTTTGTTTTCTTCAATATCCCAAATTCGAGTTACTTCAATTGAATCATTTGATATTATCTGATAATGCATTCTATAAACTCTTGTATCAGATTGGTTTTTTAAATAAATAGTGTCGTTAGGTGAAAATATAAGGGTATTACACGATTCACAAGGTGAAATTTCTATCCACTCGCCTAAAAGAATATCTTTTAATTTTTGTTTTTCCACTTGTTCACTATTTGAACAACTTATTAACAGAAGGAATAGCACTAATAAATAATTAAACTTTTCCATGATAATTAAATTAAAGTTCATTTCTTTAAATTATGTAAACCCATTGGGTGCAATTATTAAAAACGTCTGTTCGAGTGTTTTTTGTGTAGTAAAACGGAACAAAAAATGTATCGAGAACCGTTTTTAACAATAATTTTTCTGTTCTCGATACGATTTTCTATCGAAAATCACTCGCACTGACGAAAAATTATCGTCAAAAATTAATTGCACCCAACGGGTTATGTATAGTTAATTTATTCAATTCAGAATAGCGATTTCTTAAAAGTTTGCATAAGTATACAATAAACCGAGAAATCACGAACTTATACAAGCCCTTTTCGACAATTTATTTTTTATTTTAAATTTCGTAATATATTTATTAGATTCTCTTTTCTTAGAATAGTTGCGCGAAAAATTTAATAATATTAAAAGATAACTGTAGAGTTTCACCATATTGTTGATATTATCATAAATGATACGAAAAAAAAGGGTAGTTTTATTTTTCATAGATTTGTGGTGTTAATTAATTTAGTTGATTAATTTAATATTACTTATCTCATAAAAAATGCTAGGATCATATAATTGTACACATGTTCCTATATCTTCTAATGAATTTTTCATCTTGAATCCAATTTTTAATTCATTTTGTTTGAAATTTTCTGGAATTCATTTTGTTTGAAATTTTCTGGAAGAGAACCAGTTATGATTCTTTTTGGTGATTCGAGATTATCTATACGTATTTCATAAGCCAAACCATTACTTTTGGTCTAGGCAGGATACAGTTCCTAATATCGTTCCTTCTACATTACTAAATTCGGATTCAATAGTGTTTTCTTTATCATCCGTTGTGCAGCCATTAATTATAATGGAAATAAAGAAAATAAAGAACAAATAATATAAGATTTTTATTTTCATAATACTAGATGTATTAATTTATTTAGGAAACCTACTTATTAAGTTCATATTTCTCAAAATGGTTGCGTTTTTAATTGTTAAAATTTTAAGAAAGTAATTATATATTTGAAACGTTTTAGGAATAGCATTTAATTCGCCCCTTACTGTTTGGTCATGAGTTACAATTATTGAAAGTTTTCACCCTAAAAGGTCAACGTCATTAAGTTAAGGGTATATTTGTCATCCGACAAAGGAGGAATCTCAACAAATTAGCATAGCATAATTAGATTCCTCGTACCTTGAAATGACAATTGGAGCCGCTTTTCAGGAGACCTAATTTATTTAGAAAGAAAAACATTGAGTTATCCTTTAATCTGTTCTTTTTTAAATTTCTCAAACTTAGTTTCCGTTTTTTTTGGCCAGCTGTTATTGCTTAAATCTATATCGGCAGTTTGTTCATCAGGGTCAATAGTGATTTTTGTAATTGTTTTGTTTGAAGGAAAAACTTTGGAGACCTCGGTATCATTGTTTCTCCATATTTCTGCCGGATATTGTTTGCGTTCTTTTGTTCCGTCCTCATATTCAAATTCAACAATAATTGGCATTACCAAATTACCTGGTTTTTCAAAAACCAATTCGTAAAAATATTTTGGTGTTTTTAATTCCGATTTTTCTTCAGAAGAAAAATTTTCATTGATATAATCACTCAACAAATTGTAATCCTCTGGGTTTTTCGATTTTAATTCTTTTGTAAATTCTGGGCTGTCTTCAGAAACCAAATAAAGTGCTGGAGGCAATTTATCAACGCTAATACCATAGCGTTTTGCCATATTTTCGGCGCGTTCGGTTGGTTTGTCGGTCACATAATATTTTTTAACTTCTTTGATACCAATATCATTGGCGCCTGTTGTATAAAACCAGCCTCTCCAAAACCAATCTAAATCCATGGCAGATGCATCTTCCATTGTCCTAAAAAAATCGGCAGGTGTTGGATGCTTAAATTTCCAACGTTCTGCATAAGTTTTAAACGCGTAGTCAAATAATTCAGGTCCCATTATGGTATGACGCAATATCCACAAACCTGCAGCTGGCTTCGCATAGGCATTGTTTGAAAAGTCGAACAAATCTTCACCTTCTGCCATAATTGGAGATAATTGAGATTGATCACCTTTCATATATGGAACAATATTTTTTGGCAAACCTCTGCTTAACGGGTAATTGTCTTCATAATCCATTTGCGCCAGCATTTGCACAAAAGAATTTAAACCTTCATCCATCCAAGTCCATTCTCGTTCATCAGAATTAATAATCATAGGAAAAAAATTGTGGCCAACTTCATGTATGGTTGTTCCGAGCATTCTATATTTTGTTTGGTCACTATAAGTTCCATCAGGATTTGGTCTTCCCGGATTGAAACAAATTTGAGGATATTCCATACCCATTTGTCCATCAACCGAGATAGCCTTGTGATATGGATAGTCAATTGTATGTTTTGAATAGGTGATCAAAGTTTGCGCTACAGCTCTTGTTGAATGATCACCATATAACGGATTTGCTTCTTTTGAGTAATAAGAATACGCCATAACGGTTTTGCCATTAATAGCAACCGCCATAGCATCCCAAATAAATTTTCTGGAGGTAGCAAAAGCATAATCTCTCACATTTTCAGCATAAAATTTCCAAGTTTTGGTTTCCTTAGATTTTGTTTTTTCTATTTCTGTAGCTTCTTCTTGCGTTAAAATAATAACGGGATTATCGAACGATTTTCTGGCCTCTGCCAATCTTTTTTGTTGGGTTTTTGTAAGTACTTCATTTTCATTTTTAAGCACTCCAGTTGCGCCCAACATATAATCTTTTGGAGTTGTAATGTTCACTTCATAATTTCCAAATTCTAAAGCAAATTCACTTCTACCGAAAAATTGTTTATTTTGCCATCCGCTCACATTGTTATAAACACATAGTCTAGGAAAAAATTGCGCAATAACGTAGCTGTTATTTCCATCGGCAGGAAAATGCTCAAAACCTGATCTTCCGCCTTGTTCAATATGGTTATTAATATTGTACCACCATTTTATTTTAAATGAAAATGTTTCACCGCTTGCCAAAGGTTTTTCCAAATTCAAACGCATCATGGTTTGATTGATTAAATATGAAGCATCACTGCCGTCTATATTTTTTACATACTCAATTTTGAAACCGCCGTCAAATGGTTTTATGAATTTATCTGAAAATTGTGATGGCGTAAAAAGTTGTCCTGAATTTTCTGGCTGAATATCAGGAGTTTTAGAATCTGCAGCACGCATATTTTGATCTAACTGCAACCATAAATATTCCAAATTATCTTTAGAATTGTTGTGATAGGTAATAATTTCTTCGCCATAAATACGGTTATTATCTTCATCCAAAACAATATCCATTTTATAATCTACCTGTTGTTGGGTGTATTCATGTCCAGGTGCACCAGAAGCTTTGTGTTCATTGTTTGGTGTAGGAAGTTCTTCGTGTAATTGTTTAAATTTACTGTTGTTGTAGTGTGCCTTTTCTTGGGCGGTTAAAGGTAAAATTACTGTCAACAATAGGAAATAAATAAAAGGTAATTTTTTCATAATATAAATTTTAAATAAATAATTAACCAAAAAAGCCACCCAAATGAGTGGCTCATTTAACTAAGCTTTAATTTTATCTTTTTTGAATTTTTCAAATTTTGTTTCTGTTTTTTTAGGCCAACTGTTGTTGCTTAAATTGATATCAGCTGTTTGTTCGTCAGGATCAATGGTTATTTTTGTGATTGCTTTGCTCGATGGAAAAACTTTAGTGACTTCAGCATCATTTTTTCTCCAAATTTCGGCAGGATATTGTTTGCGTTCTTTAGTGCCATCTTCATATTCAAATTCAACAATTATAGGCATTACCAAATCTCCAGGTTTTTCAAAAACCAATTCGTAAAAATATTTCGGTGTTTTTAATTCCGATTTTTCTTCCGAAGAAAAATTTTCATTGATATAATCACTCAGCAAATTGTAATCCTCTGGTTTTTTCGATTTTAATTCTTTTGTAAATTCTGGGCTGTCTTCAGAAACCAGATAAAGTGCTGGAGGCAATTTATCAACGGTAATACCATAGCGTTTTGCCATATTTTCGGCGCGTTCGGTTGGCTTGTCGGTCACATAATATTTTTTAACTTCTTTGATGCCGATATCATTGGCACCTGTTGTATAAAACCAGCCTCTCCAAAACCAATCTAAATCCATGGCAGAAGCATCTTCCATCGTCCTGAAAAAATCGGCGGGTGTTGGGTGTTTAAATTTCCATCGTTCTGCATAAGTTTTAAAAGCGTGGTCAAATAATTCGTGTCCCATAATAGTTTCCCTTAAAATAAATAAACCAGCGGCAGGTTTTCCGTAGGCATTTGACCCAAAATTGGTCAAATCCTCACCTTGAGACATGATTGGTTCCAAACCGCTTTGATCACCAGCCATATATCTGACAATATTTTTCGGATAATCAGTTAAAGGAAAAAGCGCAGGATCATATTTATATTCTGCATAAATTTCCACAAATGAATTGATACCTTCATCCATCCAAGTCCAAGTGCGCTCATCCGAATTTACAATCATCGGGAAAAAATTATGTCCAACTTCGTGTGTGATAACACCGAACATCCCCGATTTTGTTCTGTCTGTATATTTTCCGTTTTTATCGGGTCTTCCGCCATTCCAGCAAATCATTGGGTATTCCATTCCCTGACGTTCTGCATTGATGGAGGTTGCTTGTGGGTAAGGATAATCGAAAGTAAATTCTGAATATACTTTTAAGGTATTTGCAACGACTCTTGTTGAATGCTCTTCCCAAAGCGGATTTCCTTCGTTTGGATATAATGAATAAGCCATTACCGTTTTTCCGTTAAAGTCCACGGCCATGGCATCCCATATAAATTTTCTTGAGGAAGAAAAAGCGAAATCTCTAACGTTTTCAGCATAAAAATGCCAGGTTTTAGTTTCTTTGGATCTTCCTTTTTCTGCCGCTAGGGCTTCTTCTGGCGTTACAATAAAAACCGGATTGTCAAATGAATTTTTGGCAGCTTCATATCTCTTATATTGGTCGGGCGTAAAAACATCCTTCGGATTTAGAATAACGCCTGTTGCGTTTAAAATATGGTCTTTAGGCGTGGTAATGGTCACATCATAATTTCCAAATTCTAAAGCAAATTCACTTCGTCCTGTAAATTGCAAATTTTGCCAGCCTTCTACATTATTATATACAGCCAAACGCGGAAAAAATTGCGCGATTACATATAATTTATTTCCATCGGGAAAAGGTTCGTAGCCAGAACGCCCACCATCAGAAATATAATCGTTGATATTGTACCACCATTTTAGTTTAAATACAAATTTTTCACCAGTGCCCAACGGTTTTGCTAAATTGATGCGCATCATAGTTTTGTTGATTAAATAACTTACCTCATTCCCATTAACATCTTTGATATATTCAATATTAAAGCCACCCTGAAATGGTTTTCCCATAAATGTTTTGGTAAATTTGGCTGGTGCATACATTATATCGGGTCCGCCACCGCTAATTTCAGGAGTCAGTGAATTTGGAGCGCGCATATTTTGGTCTAACTGAACCCATAAATAGTCTAAATTATCTTTGGAATTGTTGTGGTAAGTGATGGTTTCTTCCCCAAATATCTTTTGATTCTCATCATCTAAAACAATGTTCATTTTATAATCAACTTGCTGCTGGGTATATTCATGACCCACTGCGCCGGAAGCTCTGTGTTCATTGTTTGGCGTAGGCAATTCCTCATGCAATTGCTTAAATTTACTGATGTTGTAATGTGCTTTTTGAGGCACTGTTTTTTCCTCAACTTCTTGTGCAAAAAAGGATGTTGAGAAAATAGTTAGTAAGCTAACAATTAATAATTTTTTCATTTTAAAGGTTTGGATTTTATAGATGATACAAATTAGTTATTTTAATAGTATGTAATTTATTATCAGAATTTTAACGAGCTTTTATCATTTGATTTTGTCAGATAAAAAGTTTTATTGAAATCTTTTACTTTTATTTTAACAATATTTTTCTGATCCTCAAATTCTTGGATAAGAACGTTATTGGTAACTTCAATAGATTTTAGTGTTTTAATATCATTTATTTCTAAATAAAACCTTACAATATCGCCATCATATTCTTTTCCAATATATTGAAAAGGTTGATATTTGGCATTAACTGAGATTAATAAATGTTCGTTCAGGTATTTTTTATAATAGGCATCAACATTTTCAATTTCAATTTTGCTCGCCAAATTTAATTGTTTTCCGCTGTTTTTATTAAGCGTAAATTCAAGATCATCAAGTGTAACTCCCAAAGTAATTTGTAGCGATTGTTGTTCTTTCACATATTCAATTTCGCATAAACTCACGTAGTATTTGTGTATTGCAAACGAGAACAAAGGAATTGCCACTAAAATTATGATAATATTTTTTAATTGCATAAGAAGTGTAAATAATGTAGCTAATAAACAAAAAATATATCAAAAATAAGTATAATGTCTTTATAAAAATAATTACTCTTTTATTTGATTGTACTTTTTACTTTGTTTTATCATAAAATCTTTAATCAAAAAATCATCACTATTGTATAAGTTGCTTAACCCATTATCTTCACAATAATCTAAAAACAAATAAATTTCTTCTTCTTTGATGTTTAAGTAAAGTGTAAAAAAATCTACTCCTACATCATTATAAATATTTTCGATAAAAATTTGTTTTTGTTTTTTAATATTCCGCTCATCCTCTTTTCTCGCTTTTCTTTTTTGAAATATATTATTGGTCAGTAAATTAGTAATTTCACTAAAATTAACTCCAGAATTACCATACGTTGGATCTGTAAATTTTCTGGAATCTGGTGCTTTTTGTGAGGAAATATTATCATTATCAAAAACAGCTCCTTTTGGTAAAGAAACTTTCCCCAGGTTTAGTCGCATTTTTTGTCCAATTTCAACTTCATCTAACTCATTGATACCCTGCTCAAGATAAACTACAAGCGTTTTACTTTCAACATGACTTTTTGAAATTTTAATAATACGTTGTTTGTAAACTACCGAAGAAAATAGAATAGAATCTCCAAGGGATGCGTAAATTATATACTTACCATTTCTATCGCTTGAAGTTCCTATATTTGAGGTTAGATTTACAATGTTAATATCTTGCAAAACTATTGAGTCACTTCTAACAGTTCCATTCAGCATAACTATTTTTTTTTGCGCCAATGAATTTGAATAAACAAATACTAAAAAAACGATAGTTATAAAAATATTTTTATTCTTTAATTTCATGATAGCTTTTACTTTCTTCCTGCAAAATTTGAATTGCTTCTAATACTTTATTGTTGTAATATTTATCAATAATACCTCTGTATTCACAATATGCTAAAAAGTTGTCAATTTTTTCTTCGGGAATATGCAACACTTTTGTGAAAAAATCAAGTCCTAACTCCTTTTTTATTTTTAGCGGGAATTGTTTTTTGCGGGCAAATTCTCGTTTTAACCTTTGTTCTGCTTCATAACGTCGGTCTGGACCCGAAAAACCACCTGGAGCAGGAGGAAAAAAGCCAACATAAGGTGCCTTTTCTGAACCATGTGAATTAGGTGGCAATGCTTTTTTTAAATCATTGGGTTTAAGTAAAAAGGAATGGTTTTTAATTGTGTTTTTTGAGATCTTATTCAAATCATAACTCAAATTTCCCGTTAAACCTTCTATAAAAACTTCATCAAGTTCATTTACGAATGAAATTAATTCAACTATAATTCTTTTATATTTTATGTAGTTTCCAGTAATTCTAATTTTTTTTCTTTCATATTCAATAGAGGAAAACAGCAAGGTGTCATTTAAAGAAACCATAAGTTCAAATTCGCCTTTATCATTGCTCACAACTCCCATTTTAGTGTTTAGATTTATGATATGTACATCGCTTACAGTTTTATTAGAACTGATTATTGTTCCCGAAATGAGTGCAGATTTCTCTTGTGAAAAGCAGTTCATAGCATAGAAAACAAGCATAAATAAGCAAGTTAGTTTTCTTTTCATCATTACAAAGAACGCAAATGAATTCTTATGAAAATAATCTGACAAGTATAAACTTTTGTTAAGATTGAAAATTTGTATATTTGGTAAAACTTTATTTAAATGAAGAAATTATTGATTGCGAGCAGCTCATCGGTTCACGGAAAAGGGTATTTAGAATATATTTTACCAGAATTGGCTGACTTTTTTAATGGCATAAATGAAATTTTATTTATTCCCTATGCACGTCCGGGAGGAATTACCCATAAAGAATACACTGAATTGGTAAAAAATGGTTTTGATAAAATTAATATTCGCATAAAAGGAATCCATGAATATAGCAATCCGATGGATGCAGTAAACCAGGCGAAAGGCATTTTTACAGGTGGTGGCAATACTTTTTTGTTGGTAAAGCAATTGTACGATTTGAAGTTAATTTCAACAATTAAAAATGTGGTTGAAAATGGAACACCCTATTTTGGAACGAGTGCAGGAAGCAATATTTGCGGATTAACGATGCAAAATACCAACGATATGCCTATTGTTTATCCCCCAAGTTTTGATACGTTTGGGTTTGTCGATTTCAATTTAAATTGTCATTATTTAGATCCTGATTCAAATTCAACGTTTATGGGTGAAACTCGGGAAACCCGTATAAATGAATATCATACCTTAAATAAAACGGCGGTTTTGGGACTTAGGGAAGGAAGTTGGTTGCATGTAAAAGAAGGCCGTATAATTTTAAAAGGCTTCTTAAATGCACGGTTATTTCAACAAAATAAGTCGGCGGTAGAATTGCCGCCAGAAACAGATTTAAGCTTTTTAACGTAGGTTTAAAGTTGTCGCAATCAGTTGGGCATCAGGTGATTTTTTTACTTTTTCGGAAAGAAATTTATAAGCATTGCTTATTCTAAGGGTATCAACCGTTGAGGATTTTAATTGGTCGCTTAAAATCATAGCGGCAACATAAGAATCGTTATTGGTTTTTACAAAATTAAAACTGAAATCGGTGAATTCTGTTTCTATCTTTTTTAGTTCATTTCCTATTTCAGCCAAGTTTTTAAGATCATTTTCAAGACGTGCTTTTTGAAATCTAGGAAATAAATAATCTATTTTTTTAAATATATTTTTTGAGATCGATTTGTATTCGTCCAGCTTGTTGTTTAATTCAGAACCTTTAATAACAGGCTCGTCTAGTTGATCTGGGTCAATCATAATTTCGAAATTTGTATTTTCAATAATTAAAATGATTGTTGCTGATGAATTTTCAAATGTTAAGGCAAAACGTTCTGGATATTTAACAACTCCTTGAAAAACGAAATTGCTATTTTCAATTTTAGCCGAATCAACTGGCTGAATGTTATTTTCAATTATATTACTCAAATAAACCTTGTCTGATAAAAAGGATTTCAAAGTTCCATGCAATACAAATCCATTTTTTTTTGAAACGGTTTCCTTTTCTAATTTATCCGTTTTATCCATCGGGTTTTTGCAGCCGAAAATGAGAAGGCAGAATAAACAAGTAATAAGTATCTTTTTCAATGCAATTAGAGATTAAATTTAATAATTTACGTACTCAACAATTTCCAATCCATAACCTGTCATTCCAATACGTTTTTTAACCGCTGGTGCATTTGACAAAACGCGTAGTTTGCTAATTTCTAAATCGTGTAAAATTTGTGCGCCAATACCAAAATCTTTATCATCGGGTTGAATTTGAGGGACTTTATGCTCCATATCTTTTTGCGCTTCCCTTAATAAAGACAAACGGTTTATAAGATTAAACGATTGATTTTCCTGGCTGATAAATACGGCGGCTCCTTTTCCTTCATCGTTAATCATTTTAAAAATTTTAGAAAATTTATCATCGGGTTTGGCTGTTAAAAGTCGAAGAATGTCATTATTGATTAATGATGAATTTACACGCACCAAAATAGGTTCATCAGCTACCCAGGAACCTTTGGTCAAAGCGATATGAACCTGATTGTTTGTGGTTTGTTTGTAGGCTCTTAATTGAAATTCTCCGAAACGGGTTTGCAAGGTAAAATTTTCAATTTTATCGATTAATGAATCATATTTCATGCGATAGGCTACCAAATCTTCAATAGAAATAATTTTCAATTTAAATTTTTTGGCAACTTCCATCAATTGAGGTAAGCGCGCCATGGTTCCGTCTTCATTTAAAATTTCCACCAATATTCCCGCTGGCTGAAATCCGGCCAAACGCGCTAAATCGATAGAAGCTTCAGTATGTCCTGTTCTGCGCAAAACGCCACCTTCCTTAGCTCTTAACGGAAAAACATGTCCTGGACGTCCAAAATCATCTGGTTTAGATTCTTTTGATGTAATCGCTTTTATTGTTTTAGCTCTGTCATAAACAGAAATTCCTGTTGAACATCCGCTTCCAATTAAATCGATTGAAACTGTAAATTGCGTATTGTGCAACACCGTATTTTTGTTTACCATAAGTGGCAATCCAAGCTCATCAGCACGTTTGTCGGTTAAAGGAGCACAAATTAAACCCCTGCCATGCAGGGCCATAAAGTTAATCATTTCAGGAGTGACACATTCGGCAGCTGCAATAAAATCCCCTTCATTTTCTCTGTCTTTGTCATCAACAACAATAATCATTTTCCCATTTTTGATATCTTCAATAGCTTCTGGAATTGTATTAAGTTTAATTGTACCTGTGGAAGTTTTCATTATTTAATTGAGATTTTTCTATGAATTAATTTGTTGAATATTTTTTGAACTTTGTTAAAAAGGGCATCAATATTAAAAATACCCATTCCTTTTGTTGCCCTTCTGGTAAGTAAAATACCAAAAGGCAAAAGGATTAATGTTGAGAGCCAACTTCCCAACAGTGCAGAAATTGCACTTTCTTCGGATAAGTTTTTTCCCAGTTGCGATATAAAAAAGTAGATTACAAAAATAGTGATTGCCATAATCAATGGCAAGCCAAATCCACCTTTTCTAATTATGGAACCTATTGGTGCTCCAATAAAAAATAAGACCAGACAAGCAAAAGAAAAAGAAATTCTATAACTAAATTCAAAATCGTAAAGATTTAGCGTCTTTCTTTGGTCTTTAAAAGATTTTACCTGATATTTATTTCTGTCAATAGTTCTGTTAAGCAATTGAATGGATTCATTTAGAACCGTACTTTGGTTTTTTATATTGAAATTTTCAAGTATCTCAGGCTTTAAATTTCTATTTAATATAGAATCAGGGTATTTGTATAATTTTTTGCCCTTCATAGCATCATAAAAAATAATTGACCTTGCTTTGATGTAGGCATCATATTCAATTTTATTCTTTTTTGAAATCGAATCCAACTGAACAATACTTAACATTCCATGATGTTCTTTAACTAGTTCCTCGTTCATGGAATCGTCATCACTAAAAGAAGAAATATCGATATTTATGATATAGGTTTTAAATGTTGCTTTGGAAGCTGGCATCTTAGCCCTTTCATTTGGCGACATCGTTTTGTTGAGATGCTCTTCATAATAATTTCCATTTGCAAGGGTCAGCGTCATGTATTTACTTCCTTGTTCGGTAGAAATAGCACCTTTTTCTGCAGTAATCACTTTTACTTTTCCTTTTCGAGCATTTAAATCGGCTATCTGAACATTTTTCAATAAGTTATTTTCTTCTCCATATTTTTCATCAAACTTTATGCTAAACCCTGGAATTTCAGTATTAAATGCTCCTGGAATCAATGCCAATGCTGGTTTTTTCTTTTTCATATTCAAATACAAATTCTTTTGCTTAAGAGTTGCCCACGGATAAATATTGTTTAAAAATATGAAGTTAAGACCACTTAATAACACTACTAGAATTACTAACGGACGAATTACTCTTTTTAAGGAAATACCTGCAGATTTGATGGCGGCAAATTCATAATTTTCAGCCAAAGTGCCCAAAGCCATGATGGAAGATAATAAAATTCCTATTGGCAATGCGGTAGGAGTGAGGATGAGTGCTAAATATCCCAAAAATTTTAAAATGAAGAATATATCGATGCCTTTGCCCGCAATTTCATCAAATGCAAGCCATAAAGCTTGCATTACCAAAACGAAAAGAACCACAAAAAATGTAGCTAAAAAAGGTTGTAAAAAGCTTTTTAAAATGTATTTATCAAATATTTTCAACGCTATTATTTTGGTTCAGAGATAGTATATTTCTTTTGATCTCTGTATTTTGCTCTGTCAAAGATAAAAAGGTTTTCTGAGATAGGTTGATTTGTTTTGAAAGTTCTTATATTTAATGTTGTGGTTGTCCCGTTTTGGCCCGTTTCAATGATGTTGAAGATATGTTTTGTGTTTGCATCAATCCCAACCAATACATTCTTAATTTCAGAATTGCTGTCAATCGGAGTTAATTTCACATATTGTATTTTAACGCCTTTTACGGTTTTTAAAGCGTCCATTTTAAAGGTATATCCTGTTTTGTAAAAGGAAAACATTTTGGAAGGAGTAAGGGTTTCTTCTTTTTTCTTGGAAGGGTTTTGAATAATAACTTCTTCATCTTCATGAACAATCAGATAGACCTTTTTTCCATCAAAGATTTGTTCTATTCCCATATAATTAAGGTGGTACAAATCGCCTTTTAAGGTAACGTTGCCTCTTGTTTCCTGATGAACATCAGCTTCCTTGTTGTCCAGACTATGGTTAAACTCAATATAAATATTGCTATAACCTCCAATTTTTTGGGCAACTTCATCCAACAAAGCTTTCGCTTTTGCTGCTTCCTGACTATAAGAGGCTAGGCTTATTAATAAAAACAATGCTAAAAATGTTATTTTCTTCATCTTATTATAATGTTCTAATAATGATTATATGGTTAATTATTTGATTCATAATCCAACAATTTATTCAGTGCCATTTCATCGGGAATTAATACTTGCCGTGCTTTGCTTCCTTCAAATGGACCAACAATTCCAGCGGCTTCCAATTGATCAATTAACCTTCCTGCCCGATTGTAGCCCAATTTGAGTTTTCGCTGCAATAACGATGCCGAACCCTGTTGTGCGTGAATAATTACCAATGCTGCATCTCTGAATAAACTGTCTCTTTCGCCGATGTCTATATCAAGGTTTGTGCCAATTTCATCCCCGCTATATTCGGGTAATAAGTAGGCATTTGCATAGGCGCGTTGTGACCCAATAAATTCAGTTATTTTATCAATTTCAGGCGTATCAACAAATGCACATTGCAATCGTATCAAATTATTTCCATCTGCATAAAGCATATCTCCTTTACCAATTAATTGATCTGCTCCCGAACTGTCTAAAATGGTTCTTGAATCTATTTTTGAAGTTACTCTAAAAGCTGCTCTTGCAGGGAAATTTGCTTTAATTATTCCAGTAATAACATTAACGGAAGGACGTTGCGTGGCAACAATTAAATGAATTCCAACGGCTCTTGCCAACTGTGCCAAACGTGCTATTGGTGTTTCAATTTCTTTACCAGCAGTCATAATTAAATCTGCAAATTCATCTATAATTAATATGATATAGGGTAAATATTTATGTCCGTCGTTCGGATTTAACTTTCGTAACTTAAATTTGGCATTGTATTCTTTTATGTTACGAACCATTGCGAGTTTCAATAAATCATAGCGATTGTCCATTTCAATACACAAAGAATTTAGCGTGTTAATTACCTTTGTGGTATCGGTGATAATGGCATCATCGGTATCGGGTAATTTAGCCAAATAATGTCGCTCAATTTTATTAAATAGCGTGAGTTCCACTTTTTTGGGATCGACCAACACAAATTTTACTTCTGCAGGATGTTTTTTGTATAACAAGGATGTTAAAACTGCATTTAAACCAACCGATTTTCCCTGACCCGTAGCACCTGCCATTAATAAATGTGGCATTTTTACAAGGTCAATAACAAATGTTTCGTTTGAAATTGTTTTTCCCAGCGCTATGGGTAATTCCATCTCTGAATTTTGAAATTTTGTGGAAGAAATAACCGATTTCATAGAAACCATGGTCGGTTTCTTATTAGGAACTTCAATTCCAATAGTGCCTTTTCCGGGAATTGGCGCAATAATTCTTATGCCTAAAGCCGAAAGTGATAGGGCAATATCATCTTCTAAATTTTTAATTTTTGAAATTCGAATTCCTGCCTCAGGCACAATTTCATACAGCGTAACTGTTGGGCCAACCGTTGCTTTTATGCGATCGATACCAATTTTATAATTGTTTAAAGTTTCAACAATTCTATTTTTGTTGGCTTCCAATTCTTCCTGATCTACAGAGATGCTCTCATTATAGTCTCTCAATAAATTTAATGTTGGAAATTTATAGTTGCCCAATTCCAAAGTTGGGTCAAATTCACCAAAATCTTTTACCAATTGGTCAGATAAATTTTCATCCACACGGTTTTCTTCAACAATCTTATCAACGGCAATGGCAACATCTGATTCTGATTTTAGATCTTCAATATAATCTGAATCATCTTCAAGATTGGATTTTTCCTCAAAATAATTTTTTGGAACGGTTGAGATTGGTGTTAAATTTTCAAGAGACAATTCAAGAGGCGATTTAAATTCGTCTTTCTTTTTATCTTCAATATTTGGTTCTTTTTGGTCGGTATTTGTTATTGGTTCAATAGCTATTAGAATTTCCTTTTTATTTTTAATTAGGCTGCTCTTAACCAATTCGGGCGTGAGCTTAAATCTAATGACCAAGTAAGATACCAATAAAAATAACAGGGATAAAAATAGTCCAGTTTTCCCCAAAAATTGTTGGATGTAATTGTTCAATTCGTAACCAACAACTCCTCCAAGAAGCGGATTATTGGGTAATAAAAAACCTAAAGTGATTGAAAGCCAAATCATTCCCAATATTCCCCAACCCCAAAATTTTCTGATGCGTTTTAAACCGCCTTTAAAAAAGATGAGTAAGCCAGTAAAAAATAAAAGTACTGGTAAATAAATTGCTGCAATTCCAAATCCTTTATTGATAAGAAATTCGCTCATGCTTGCACCAATTTTTCCCAAAAGATTTTTTACAGAAACTTCTTTGTCCGCAAAATTAGAAAGTTGGCTTTGATCTTCTTGCCAATTAAATAAAAAGGAAACAAAAGAGGCTACCAAAAAAAGTGCAAAGAGCATCAAAAACAATCCTAAAATTGTTTGGGTCAGTCGATTTTCAAAAAATGATTTTATTCCTTGAAAACGAGGCTTTCTGGGAGTTTTAACTGTTGTTTTTTTATTTTTGGCCATTCACTTAATTATCTCACAAAAATATAAAATTAATGTGACTGTGGTTAAATTACGCTATAAATTTGGGTGCATATATAATAAAACCAATAATTATCGCAATTATTGCCGCAAAAAATGCGGCTCCGGCTGAAATATCTTTAATGCGGCCAATTTGTTTATGATACTCCGGATGAATAAAATCCGCCATCTTTTCGATGGCGGTATTTAATGATTCTGCTACCAAAATGAGCCCGATTGCCATAATTTGGAAGAGCCACTCGGTGGCA
>JAQVGD010000222.1 GCA_028696945.1 Lutibacter sp. | reverse complement strand
TTTTTACGGCGATTCAGCCTATACAGGTGAGAAGCAAGAACAAGCAATCGCTTCAAAAGAAATGAAAAATCAAGTCTGCGAGAAAGGTGCAAGAAATCGTCCACTTACTGAAGAACAAAAGGAAAACAACAAGAGAAAATCAATGGTGCGTTCAAGAGTAGAACATATTTTTGGTTTTATGGAAATGAGTATGAACGGAATGTATTTGTACAATATTGGCATAAAAAGAATCACAGCCATAGTAGGATTGATGAATCTTACGTATAATATGTTCAGAAAAATACAACTTATCGGAGGATAGATAGGATAAATGTGCCTTAACGCGAGATATAATATTTATAAACAACTGAAAATCATATATTTAAATATGTATTGAAAAAAGCTTTAAAATAACCTTCCTAAAAAAATTGGATGAAAACCAATCTGAAAATGAAGGATGGGGTTTTTAGAGATTACCTTTAATTAAGATAGCTGCACTTGCAAGGCTTGTAATACATATTTTCTAATCATTATAAAAAAAAGACATCGGAATAAAATGAAAAAATACGAAAAGTCAAAATATTTAGGTTTTGATATTGGTGGAACTTGGATAAAGGGAGTCGTTGTGGATGAGGATTTTTTTCAAATTGATAGAAACTCTAAATCCAAGTTTTTTCAAATAAAAAAAATAAGAAGTCCCTTGCATGTCAAAACAACAATTGAAGAATTTATCGAAGCCCTAAAAAAGCTAATTGCTTCTTTTAAGATTGATTCAAAAGAGGTAAAGGGAATTGGAATTTCAACAGCAGGAATTGTAAATTATCATGGAACCAGAGTATTAAAAGCTGCTGCTCATTTAAGCATTTTAAAAAACAATAGCTGGCAAAGTATATTGGAAAAAGAGTTGCAATGTTGTGTGACTATTATTAATGATGCGGATGCAGCCTCAATCGGCTTAGCCGAAATCGGTTATTTAGCTGGTAATAAAACGATTGGTATAATGCCAATTGGTACAGGTTTAGGCTTTACTGTTTGGCGGAATGGGAGGCGATGGCGACCTGGGAAAAGCTTATCCTTGTTAGGGAGTATAAGAACGCCGGCAGGTTCCTATGATTCTATTGCTAGTGTTTCAAAGTTGGCAGGATTAGATGAAAATACTAATTTAATAAATGTATTAACGAATTCCTCTTTTCAAATTGAAAGAGAAAAATACATGCAAAATATGGTTAATATTATCAATAGTGCCGCTATTTTATATAATCTTGACGAAGTTATTATTTGTGGAGGCTTAGCTGATGCTTCAATAACTTGTAACTATCCTTTGGAAAAAATATTGAATAAAAATTTAGAGGAAACTCCAGTTGAATTGGAGAAATCTGTAAGGGTTATAGTTGCTACTGAAGGTAATAAACTTCAGTTAGTTGGTGCTTTAACCTTGGCAAGGGGTGAATTCATTGCAACCAATAGTAAAGTTGTTCATAGCTATAATTCACTTGCTACTGAAATCCCATACAAAAAGGAGTTACAACTTCAAAATATGTCAACATTAGATATTATTGAAACTATGTGGCAAGCAGAACAAGAAGCGGGATCCCTGCTAAAAAATAGTCTATCTATAATTGGAGATATTGCAGATAAATCTATAACCAGAATTGAAACAGGAGGTCGGATCATATACGTTGGTGCAGGAACCAGTGGACGTATTGCTGCGATGGATGCTGTTGAGATCCCTTGTACCTATGGCTTACCAGAAGAACAAATTCTCGCTTTAATTGCTGGTGGAATTTCCGATGCTGCAATAGAAATTGAATCCGACTTTGAAGAGGATGCAAGTGCTGTTCCCGAAATGCTATTACTGAATATTCAACCTGAAGATATAGTTATAGGTATTTCAGCCAGTGGTGCTGCCTATTATATTCAATCAGCGTTAGCCTTTGCCAAAGAACGTAAAGCTTTGTCTGTTCTGATACAGGCTGAATTTCCTGAAATAAAATTGCCTTTTTGCGATTATGTTATTCCATTAAATTCGGGGAATGAAGTAGTGGCGGGTTCGACACGTATGAAAGCCGGGACTGCCATTAAGAAAGTACTTAATTTTTTATCTTCAACCATAATGATTAAAATGGGCAAAGTTTCAGGTCCATATATGATCGATGTGGCATGTATAAATAATAAATTAATAGAAAGAGCGAAAAAAATCTTATATGAACTATACGGATTTAATGAGCAAGATGCACATAAAATCCTACAGATGAATAACTTTAATCTAAGAGATTCAATTAGCGAGATAGATAATTCCCGTTAAATCCAAAATTAAAATCCCGACCAAAATGAAAAAATCAAACAAGAATATCGTATACGTTTATGTCCTATCTTATATAGGTATGCTTTTTTTCTTAATAGGTTTTGCCTTAGGTATTAATGGGTTACTTATTCCCTATCTTCAAAAGGCTTTCACACTTAGTTCATCTAGTTCATACTTAGTGTTAACGGCAACATTTGGTGCATTTGTTTTATTTGGTTACCCTTCCGGCATCCTAATTAAATATGTTGGTTATAAAAAAGGCATGATTGTTTCGTTTTTTTTCTTTGCCTTGGGGCTTGCTCTTTTTATTCCTTCGGCCAAATATGAAAGTTTTGCCTTTTTTTTAATAGCTTCGTTCATAAGTGGTATAGGAAATACTATTCTTCAGGCTGTGGTAAATCCATATGTAACTATTTACGGACCAATTGAGTCTGCCGCCAAACGAATAAGTATAATGGGGATATTAAACAAGAGCGGCTGGGCGATTTCGCCTATTTTTTTATCATTCTTCTTGGATTTGACTCAAATTTCAGTAGATCTTTCCGATATGTACCTCCCTTTTGGTATTATTGTTTCTATATTCATTTTGTTAGGCATTGTCACTTACTTTATAAACCTTCCTGAAATAAAAGCAAAAGGAGAAGATAATATTCCAACAGAAGATTTAGAATCTGCAAGAATTATCACTTTTACAAATACAAAGAAAAATGTACTCCAATTTCCTCATTTATTGCTGGGAGTGTTATTGCTCTTTCTTTATGTTGGTGTTGAAACAATTACATTGGCATCTCCTGTTGATTTTGCCAATACAATAGGGCTCGAAAATCCACAGATATATACTTCATATACTGTTATTGCTATGGTTATAGGATATATACTTGGAGTAATTCTAATTCCCAAAATAATAAGTCAACATCAAGCACTAATAATTTGCGCATCGCTAGGTGTTTTATTTTCTTTTTTAGCAGTACTTGTTCCTGCCGAAATTGCAATTTATTTTATTGCTTCAATGGGATTTGCAAATTCTCTAATTTGGGGTCCGGTTTGGCCTCTGGCTATCTCTCACTTAGGTAAATTTACCAAAACTGGTGCTTCTTTATTGGTTATGTCTATAGTTGGTGGAGCAATACTTCCATTGATTTTTGGTTACCTTAAAGATCTTTTAGATAATATGCAGCAAGCATATTGGATTTGTGTTCCATTTTATTTTTATACATTGTATTACGCATTTTGGGGTTATAAAGTCGGATTAAGGAGGGTACTAAATAAACCTTTGTCGGAAAAGTAGTTTTTTAAAAATGGAGTAAAAAAAACCTAAATTTTGACTACCCCGAGGCAAGCCGTCGGGGCATTCGCCGAAATTTTTCCGACCTAAAGGATCGGAAACCGAGTTTTTTTGGAATTGGTGTTTTTTCAAAACATCTTTTATTGACCCCGAGGCAGAGCCTCGGAGAATTTATAGATTAAACCCTAAGTGATTAAATGCATTGCAAAAAATAATGACAGCAAAAGTAGAAAGCTGCTGTCTGAATTTCAGAACTCCTGACCCGTCATCAATCTAAATTGTCGCAAATTTATAGATTAGCCTCATATTAGTACCGGGAAATAAGGTTTGAGTGTCGTTTAACGTATTGCATATTGCTTCTATCGCTCGATTTTCTCTCGGGTATTTATTGTATAAAGTTTCACCGTAATGTTATTATTTGGATATTCCGGTGATATGCACCCATTGATTCCGGTTAAATGCACCCACTTGTTAAACTATCAATTTGACAAAGTTATCCTTTTTTTCTTAAACTGTCTCCTTTTAACTCGATTCTATGCCCTGT
>JAQVGD010000045.1 GCA_028696945.1 Lutibacter sp. | reverse complement strand
AAATTGGATTGCTTCCATTGTTCAACCAAGGAATACATGTGGGATTGTTGATTCGTCATTCTTCTTTTTGAAGCAAAGTTCAGCAATCACAAACTTAATTGAAAGATGGGGTTAGTGGGATGGATACGAAAATTCCGTATCATACCAAAGTATTTCAGGACTGTTTGGACTTAAACTTTCAACCTTCGGATTGTCAAGTTCGCAAAAAGCCTGATTTGTTTGAGAAATTGTTGGTGGTGGAGTAACAATAATTGTTGCAGTTATTCTTAATCTATTGGCACTTTCGCAACCAGAAGTAGCATCGAGCAGTGCTCCCCAATAATCTTCCCCGTCAATAAGTGCTTCTGAAGGATCTAATGTGATTATTGAAGTTTCGGTATCATACCAAATAACATTGTTTTGGTTCGCACTTAAATCGGCGATGGTTGCTTTTTCAATTTCACAAAAAGCCTGAGAACTATTTGATGTTGTTGGCGGTGGGACTATTGTTATTATTACAGAAACAGTTGCAGATTTGGTAGGACAAATACCTAGAACACTTGAAACAGTATAAGTATAGGTACCTTCTGTGTTTGTTCCTAGTTCAAATGTCCCCAAATAACCATTAGCCAACGTGCTTGGCCCTGTCCAAATTCCTGTGGTATCAGGAGTTCCGCCCAACAAATCGAATAAATTTGTGGTAACCAAACTCACTTCGCATGCCGACAATGAGTTGCTTTCTCCTGCATTGGGTGCGAAATCTATATCAACTGTGGTTTTCGCTCTATTAGAACTTACACAAGGAAAAGTAACTGCAGCAGCCCAATAGTCTTCTCCATCAATTAATAACGCAGTACTTTTTAAGGGAGTTGTTGATGTTTCCGATTCATACCAAAGAATGGAGGTTCCAGAAGCTTTTAAATCTGCAATTGTCGGATTTTGTGAATAACAAAATGATTGTATGGGTGCTGTAGTGGGGGTAATAGGATCAATTAAATTAACAGTTGTTGGAAAACGATTGCTAGTACAACCATTTTCAGTTTGCTGCACCCAATAGGTTTGTCCGTCCACAAGAAGTTGTGAAAGTGGAAGTAAATTTCCGCCTGTTTGCGCATCATACCAAGCTAAATTTTGTCCAGTTGCAGATAAATTGCCGATTGTTGGATTATCTATTGCACATTTTCCTACTGTTACATCAACGTTTGTCGGAAAATCGCCATAAATAATGACAGAAACAGGTAATCTGCTGGTGCTGCAGCTACTGCCCGAAATATCATCTGCATAATAAGTTAAGCCATTTACAAGAACTTCCGTATTTTCAAACAATTTACCTCCAGAAGGCGCGTCATACCAAACGATAATACCGCCAGAGGCAACTAAATCTGCAATTGTGCTGTTATTTATTTTACAAAAAACTTGTGAGGCAGCTCCTGTCGGAGTGGGATTTACACACTGCGAAAAACTTACATTATAGGTAAATAGTGAGATAAAAATAAGTAAAAAGGTAATTTTTTTTGGTAATAGAAATTCTTCTTTTTCCATTAATTAAGGGGGTTGGTTAATTAATTATCAAAAATAATTATTGATTTTGGTTATAAATGTAATAATTTTTCTGTTATATTTTTGAATAGAATTTAATAAATGTAAATTTATAAAACTAAGCCAAAAGATTTGAGTGATTGTTTTATATCTTTTTAATAGTTTCCCTACTTTTGATTCCATAAAAATTCTTTACATGAACATTCATTTTATTGCAATTGGCGGTAGTGCGATGCACAATTTAGCACTGGCTTTACATCAAAAGGGAGATACCATAACAGGCAGTGACGATGCCATTTTTGAACCTTCAAAATCCAGATTAAAGATTAAAGGATTGTTACCAAAAGAAGAGGGTTGGTTTAAAGAAAAAATAACACCGAATTTAGATGCCGTAATTCTTGGAATGCACGCGAAGAATGACAATCCTGAGTTGGTGGAAGCCAGGAAATTGGGACTTAAAATTTATTCTTATCCTGAGTTTTTATATGAACAATCTAAAAATAAAACACGTGTGGTTATTGGCGGTTCACATGGAAAAACTACCATTACTTCCATGATTTTACACGTGCTTAACTATCATGAAATTGCGGTTGATTATATGGTTGGTGCGCAGTTAGAAGGTTTTGACACGATGGTGCATTTAACTGAGGAAAATGAATTTATGGTGCTGGAAGGTGATGAGTATTTATCGAGTCCTATAGATTTACGTCCGAAATTTCATTTATACAAACCTAATATTGCTCTTTTAAGCGGGATTGCCTGGGACCATATCAATGTTTTTCCAACCTATGAAAATTATGTGGAGCAGTTTTCGATTTTTATAAATTCAATTACCAATGGCGGTATTATTGTTTATAATGAAGAGGATTCAGCAGTGAAAAGTATGGTGGAACAAGCTACGAATCCCATTCAAAAATATCCTTATCGCACTCCAAATTTCAGTATTAAAAGCGGGATAACTTATATTGAAACTTCTTTGGGTGAAATGCCTTTGGAAATTTTCGGAAAACACAATTTGCAAAATTTGGCTGGCGCAAAGTGGATTTGCCAACACATGGGCGTTGATGAAGCCGATTTTTATGAAGCGATTGCAAGTTTTAAAGGTGCTAGCAAGCGTTTGGAAAAAATAGCAGAAAGTGAATCGACTATAGTTTTTAAAGATTTTGCGCACTCACCAAGCAAAGTGGAAGCCACTACAAATGCAGTAAAAAATCAATACGCTGATAAAAAATTATTGGCTTGTTTGGAATTGCATACTTACAGCAGTTTAAATGCCGAATTTTTAAAAGAATACAAAGGTGCCTTAAACAGTGCCGATAAAGCCGTTGTTTTTTATTCGCCACATGCCGTCGAAATAAAACGACTCGAAAAAATTACCGAGCAACAAATTAAATCCTCATTTGAACGAGATGATTTGATTGTATATACAAATCCAGCCGAGTTCAGGGAATTTTTATTCAACCAAAATTTTAAAAACACCATTGTTTTGTTAATGAGTTCGGGTGATTACGGCGGATTGGATTTTAATAAATTTAAAGAGTTGATTTAATTTTCTTCCTAAGAAAGGGATAAATATTTTCTTCGAAAATAATTCACATTTTTCTTGAGGTTAATAGCAATCCAACTCCAACTATTAAAGATATTAAAAGATTAAGGTGTGTTTTGTTTCCGTCATAAGCTGAGTTAATAAAAGGGAAAGAAGGTAAATATCTTACTTTCATTAACATAGTGTCATTCTGTTTTAGAAATACCGAATTCCCAATTCGTTGTCCAGTTCCTGAATATTTTTCACCATTTACTTCAAATTCATAACCAAATAAATAAGTATATTGGTTGCGGAATACTTCATCTCGTTCTCCATATTCTCTTCTATAACTGGTAACTTTTGCGTTAACATCTGTGCCAAAAAGTGTTAAAGCCAACAAAAAAATACTATAAATAAGGAAAATTACACCAATAATTGCAATAAGCCATTTTCCAAAATTTGAACGATTGGATGTTTTCATATTGATTTGTATTTTAAAGAATCCTTAAAAATATAAAAAAACAATTGGTTATTTTTCCTTTTGAAAGAATAAAAACTTATCGTAAATTTATAATCATTTTATCCATTCAAAATATAGATAATTTGACATTTTACAACACTAACTACTAAATTCGGTCTTTTCATCCTGATATTAATTATATTTAAGAATGATATTATGAAATATTCTTTTTATTTAGTGTTTGTAATTTTTCTTTTTTCTTTTACGATTTCTTCGCAAAATAATCCAATGGATGTGATAGTAAGGCCTGATCAGATGATGGAGTGGACTCGTTTACCGAGCGATTCAGAAATAGCTAACGCCTCTAGACATTTACAGGCTGAATTAACGCAAGACATTAGCGTAAATGGTGTGCTAGTTGCTAACAGAAGGGTTGAATTGTCAGAAGTAATAAAATCACATAATAAAGAATTGGCTGGTAAAAGAGAGCCATGGACAATTTCTAATGCCAGAATTTTCGGAGCACTTATTACTCAATATGGTACTGCGGTAAGAGGTTATTCATTGCGTCAAAACCATAAAACGGGGGAATTTGGATTTGTTTACGGATATATGGGAGGTGGATATAGACCACAATCTATTGCAGAAGCCTATAATGACCATTATAATTCAATAAAAAACTCTGAAAATGGAGCTTTCGGTTTTGCTCCACCAATGGGTTCAAGTTCAGAAAATTCAAGTATTTCAGGAACTGATATTGATGGCATTGTCCCAATCGATGAAAATGAAGATGATATTCCTTGGACACTTGTTATAGGTGCCTCCATTGCTGCCGCTGTTGCCGCAATTCTTCGAAAAATATTAAAAAAGGGAGCAAAAGTTGCTGCCAAATCTGTTACAAAAACTAATAAAAATCAAAAAGAAAAGAAAGAAGAAGAAAAAGAAGAAGATGCTCATTACATTTTACAACTGAACAAAGAAAGCTTTCAACTAAAACTCAATGAACCAGAAACGCTCGAAGTTAGGGTGTGGAAAGTTACCGCTAAAGGAGAAAAGAAATGCGATGCAGACATCCAGATTCAGAATTCAGAAAAAGCCCTTAATGTAAATCCAACTAACGGTATGGGAAGTTTAAATGCACAATTGTTACTGCAAAAACAACCCAAAGAACCCAACTTCAATATTTTGATAACAGCTAACGCGGAGGGTAATGTATTTCAAAGAAGTGTCAATATTCGTCCGTTTGGAGAAATGCAAATTATCGTTGAAACGGCACCTGATAACAAACGCTCTTTACGTCCAGACACCTTTCAAACAATTGCTTGTTATGCGCAAGTAGTTGATGAAAATGGAAAAAACATCCCTGATTTAACTGAAAAAATTAAATTCAATCCTAAAAGCGATTGGATAGATGTGTCGGAAACTGTTTTGGATGGTGATAAAATGGGTATTAATATTGGATGTACCAATCCTAATCCCAACGCAGCAGTTTCAAATCCACCAAACACTGTGACGTTAAGTATTTTAATGGATGAAGTGGCAGAAGGCGAAGAACCTTTAAAAAACGATTTGCTTATTACCTTATTAGATTGCAAATTGGAAGTCGAAATTACCGAATGCTCATTTCCTGTTACTGAAGAAATGAGTGAAATTACATTTAACGCTTTTATAGAAAACCCCGATGGTGATGAAGACTGGAATTTCAGTGGTGAATATCGTAAAGGTATTGATCCTGATATACCATTAACCGAAATTAACATCAGCAGAAAATCGGAAACGGAGGTAAGTATTACACTTACAGGACCTATTTTGAATCCAAGCGGTAACGAAACTTTTTTAAATAAAACATTGGTTATTTCTGCCGCACAGGGCGATGAAAAACCTTTGGAAAGACATATTTCCGTAACAGTTTCCCAAGTAGGACTGTTTATTAAACATGGGGTTGAAGCGCATAATGAATTGATGTTTACGGCAAATAAACCTTTTGAAACTAATTTGGATTTTGCGCTTTATAAATATGATAAAAATACCAATCAAATTGTTGTAGATAAAGATGGTTTAGAAGATAAATTGACTTTTGAGTTGCAAAATGAAGATCAAGAGAGCATCAATTTTGAAAGCGTATTAAAACCTTCATTTGCCTATGATAAATTAGTTACCAATATTCCTTACGGACGTTATCATTTTAAAACACAAGAAGAGATTCCTGGATTAGGAGATATTAGGACGCTAAATTATTTAGTAAAAGCACCCTATGGCATTGATGACAATCAGGAAGCTTTTGAGCAACTCTTAAAAGTTAGGGTCAGAACTTTTGGGATAGGAAAAGAATTTCCAGAATGGGTAGAAGCTTATGAACAATGTCAATATATCATCAATAACTATGTTCCAGCTGGCGAACCTCGAATTAAACTGTATGATATACTAGAAGAACGAAAAAAAGTTTTAGGAGCAGAAGGTTTGACTGAATTGAGAAATAGAATTTGGAAAGTAGCCCAAGATTTAATCTTAGCTGAAGGAGCAGAAGGTTATAAAAGTATGCAAGTTTGGGCAAACCGAATTACTGTAACATTGGAGTGGACAGAATGGGCAGGAGATTTGGCTTTTAATGCATTGGCAGCTTTTTATTTAAAAGGACTTGGTGCCACAGGCGCAAGTTTGGTAAAGGGAGGTATGATAGAAGCATTGAATTTCTATATCTATGAAAATGACAAAGGCTGGGATGTTTTTGCGGATAGACAATATGAAAAAATTATTCCTTTTTTAATGAATGTTGCCAAAGGACGTTTGATTAGTATTGAAAATATTGAGTTGGTTGTTAAAAATAATAAGGTTTTAGCCTGGACTATTTTTATTAGTTGTGAATTTTTATACAATTTGTATCAAACGAAATCAGTTGTTGAAGCGGCTAAATTAACTGCGGCTCAATTACGTGATGAATTAATCATACGAAAATTGACGGCTCAGTTGCAAAAGAATGCTTTAAAATACAACATCAAAATAACTACGCCTGATGAAGTTTTAGACGATTTAGTAAAAAGTGTAAAAACAGTTAATGGAGAAGAATTTATTGATCCAAAAAAGTTATTGGAGTTTATGCGCGATCCTGCTGCGGTGAGAACCATCAAAAAACATGGAACGGAGTGGATGAAACAAGTTTTTGAAAAATCAAGAAATAAAATCTATGAAAAACACGATACAGCACTAAAAAAATACATTTCCGACACGTATAAATTGGATCTAAAAGATGTGAAGATAGATGATTTTAGAACACCGGGAACAGATGGTAAAACAAATCTTAATACCGATAGAGATTATAGGGTTTTACGAAAAGTGAAAACCAAAAATGGCGATGTTTGGATAGAAGTTCAAAGTCCAAATTGGAAACAAAAATCGTATGAAATTTTTGGAGAAACTACCGGGAAGCCCTTTGGAGTTGATGCCAAAGATTGGGCAGAAAGTCATCAACAGAGAGGAACTGATCGTTTCGATTCTG
The DNA here is from genome assembly GCA_028696945.1 of Lutibacter sp. Classification (GTDB taxonomy): domain Bacteria; phylum Bacteroidota; class Bacteroidia; order Flavobacteriales; family Flavobacteriaceae; genus Lutibacter. The sequence goes on along the minus strand of JAQVGD010000045.1, from coordinate 11,068 downwards.
AAGCCAGTAAAGATTATGCAGATAATACGTATAATCCAGAAACAGGTGAAATCAATAGAAATAAACCCAATATTTTAGAGGTAAAAGAAGGGAAAGGACGATTGATTGATTCAGAAGAATTGGGAAACATGTATAAAAATAAAGTGAATCATGCACTAGAACCAGGAATGGAGCCTGAAGCTTATGCACAAGCCAAAAAAGGAGTTGATACTTTAAAAAAAGTTAGGGATGGTTATGGAGTACAAGGTTTGGATGTCCCTGAAATTCCTGATAAATTAAAAAAAGCCATGGACATTGTGGAAAGGGCTCATGTGGATGCAAATGCAACTCCTGAACATATTGAAATGCTGAACAAAAAACTCAAAGATTTGGACTATAAAAACGTAGGAGATGTTGCCAAAGATATGGCAAATAGTTTCAAAGATTTAAAAAAACACGACTTAAAAAATCCTAGACAGGTGATTTTTGGTTGGTAATATTATAAATTATAAATCATAATAAAGATGTCTTATTGCTCGAATTGTGGTACAAATATTCCTTTGAAAGCCAAGTTTTGTCCTTCTTGCGGAACTGAAATTATTCTTAAAACTGCTAAGGAATATCTTACAGGGTATAAAGAAAAGATGTATAAAAATACAGTGATGTCTTTAAAAAATGAAGGACGATATTTTGCTGAAAGCAAGGTTAAAGAAGCATTAAGTTCCTTCACAAAAAGTCCTACAAATATTTCAGAAAAAACCCAAAGTATTTCAGAGGTTTTTAAGCCAAATAAAAAAGTGGAAACCAATCAGACTGAAAGTATTTCAAAAACTGGAGGAATAACTATTTGGACTTGGATTTATTTAATCATTAACGCATTATTAGTTTATCTAGGTTATAGAATAGATACGATTTTAGGAACTTTATTTTTTTCAACAGTTGTTTTATTGTTTGTGTTTTTAAGAAGACACAAACCAAATCCATACAACTGGTTGGTAAAGATTATTTTGTTGTTACAAATTGTATATTTAATTTTATTATTACCAGATGGCGTAATCTTGTATCTCGGAATTAACACATTGCTTTTATTGGGGCTATTTATAACAGACTTTATACTATTATTTAAAGGAAATAAAAAATAAATAAAGATGGGAACAAAATATTGTACAAATTGTGGACAAAAATTAGTTGAAGATGCAAAGGTTTGCCCTAGTTGCGGTGAGAAAACGGTTGAATTGAATACCAAACAGGAAACGCCTGATTCCCAAATACAAAAACCTGTTTTAAGTCGAAGTTCAAATATAAAACAAAGCGATTTAGACCAAATTAATAAAACAATTAGTTTGAAAAATAATCAATCAATTATATTTATTAAATCGTTATTAATGGCCGTTTTATTTCTCATAATAAGTATTTTACCATTTTATGACAATAATCCTTTAACCGGAATATGGGGAATTGCCTTCGTTGGATTGTTTGCTTTTTTGTCAGCGATTATTATTGCTGTTATTTTTAAAAGTCGTGCCAAAAAATTGCAAACATTGATAACTGGAGAAAATGTACTGGCTTCGTGGATTCTCAGTACCAAAGAAAAATCAGACTATGTAAATTATCTGTTTGCGAATGAAAAGGCCAAAAACAAAGGAATTTTTTGGATTTCAACTATTTTGACAGTTATAATTTTTGTAATTTTTATACTTGTAATTGAAGAAGGAAAAGCCGCCATGTTTTTAGCGATGATTGCTTTGATTGTGCTTATTGGATTATTTGCTTTTGGAATGCCAATGTATTATAAAAACAAAAATTTAAATGGAGATGGAAACGTATTGATTGGAAAAAAGTTTACTTATATCAATGGGTTTTTTCATAATTGGGATTTCCCACTTTCTGGAATTAAAAAAGCTCATATAATTAATGAACCATTTTATGGATTATTTATTCAATATTATTACACAGATCGCACATTTATCAATACTGAGGAATTGAATATTCCGGCACCACAAAATGCCGATTTAGCACCTATTATTAATAAATTGGAAGGTTAGTATTATCGTTTTTTTAACTTAAATATTTAAACAATGGCTTATTCTTTAAAAATACACGACCCATCATTTGATACATACTTGAAAAACACAAAAGATTACAGATTTCAATTTGGTTTTGCTTTGGCTATAATTGCAATTGCTGGTTTTTATCTTTATGGAGAAATAAGTGATGAAATGGACAATCCAGAAGCCTTATATATTGGGTTAGGAATTGGAGGAATGTTCTTTTTAATTGGTATCTATTCCGCATTTTCGGCAAAGAAAGGACCTTCTTGGGATGGGGAAATTGTTGAAAAGGAAATTGTAGAAAAGGAAAATAAAGCTGTGTTTATAGTTTATATTGAAGACCAAAAGCATAAAAGACATGAAATACAATCAGAAGATGATGCCACCTTATATAATTATTATAAAATTGGTGAGAAAGTTCGCTACCATGGCAAATTAAAAACTTATGAAAAATATGATAAAACAGGTGATGATATAATTTTCTGTAATGCTTGTAGTTTTATGCATGATATTGAAGAAATTATGTGTAAAAATTGTGGATGCCCTTTGTTGAAATAAATTTTATTCTAAATATGAATTATCTGAATTTTATGAGATTCTTTTCTAAAGAGATTATATTATGAAGAACTTAATTTTAATTAATTTAAAGCACTTGTTTAATTTTTTCTCCAGAAGAAAGGGGTAAATAAAATTAACACCGTAAACAATTCTAACCTACCTATTAACATTAAAAATGAACAAATCCATTTTGCGCCTATAGTTAAATGAGCATAATTATCAACTGGGCCTAAAGTTCCAAGAGCTGGACCAATATTCCCCAATGTAGAGGCAGTAGCACCTATTGCTGACATAAAATCCAATCCGAAAAAAGTTAATGATATTGAGCTTACTATAAAAATTAACATATACATTACAAAAAAGGGCAAGATATTGTAAATAATATTTTTGGGAATCCCCACACCGTTATACCTAACTGGAATAATGGCATTTGGATGCAATAATTTTTTAAATTCAAAAAAAGTATTTTTAATCATAATGATATGACGTACAATTTTAATTCCACCAGCGGTTGAACCTGCAGAACCTCCAATAAAAAACAAGGAAAATATCAACATAGTTGCCAAGGAGTGCCACATGGTAAAATCGGCAGACACAAATCCTGTGGTCGTTATAATTGAGGTAACTTGGAAAGCTGCATGCCTAAAAGCACTTTCGGTTTCACCCCATGGTTTTGGATGATTTATGGAAGTTACCAAATTTGGGTCTTGAAAGTTTACGATGATAATAGTGATTACAATAGTCAAAGCTATTGTTCCAAATAAGTAATATTTAAATTCTTCATTGTTAAAAACCCTGCTAATTTTTCCTTTTAACGCAAAATAGTCAATACAAAATTGGTGCCTGCAATAAACATAAACAGGGTTAAAATGTATTGAATGATTGGATAGCCGTTCCAATAAGCAACACTTGCATTTTTTGTTGAAAATCCGCCTGTGCTCATAGTTGACATAGCATGGTTAATGGAATCAAACCAGTTCATCCCAGCAATTTTAAGCAGAAAGAATTCTGTAATGGTTAACGAGAAATATATAATCCAAAGTCTTTTTGCTGTTTCTGTAATTCTAGGATGCAATTTATCAGCCGAAGGTCCTGGAGCTTCCGCCATAAAAAGTTGCATTCCTCCAATGCCCAACATAGGTAAAATAGCCACAGTTAAAACAATAATTCCCATACCGCCAATCCAATGTGTGGCACTTCGCCAAAATAAGATGCCTTTTGGCATTGCTTCAATGTCAGTTAAAACAGTAGCACCAGTTGTTGAATATCCGGAAATAGTTTCAAAAAAGGCATTGGTATAAACGGGGATGGTATCGGTAAAAACGTAGGGTAAAGCTCCAGTAAAACTCAGCATTAACCACCCTAAAGTAACAATAAGATATCCTTCTTTTTTTCCAAGGATTTTTTTTGCGTCTCTGTTGAAATACCAAAATAAAAAGCCAATGGCAATAGTGGTAATTCCAGCATAAAATATTCCCCATTTTTCATATTCACCGTAATAAATGCTAAAAGGAACCGCAAATAACATAAATAGACCGTTTAGCATAGAGGTTAATCCTAAAAAGCTAATAATGATTTTTATGTTAAGATGCTTCATAATTAGTTAAAGAGTTTTTCAACCTTTGTAATGGCTTCTGGCAAACAAAATACCACTGCTTTATCACCAGCCAATATTTGAAAATCACCAAAAGTCATAAGTGCAACTCCATTTCTTATTACACCACCAAAAACAGCTTTTCGGGTAAGATTTATATCCTTTATTAAGTTTTTGGTAACCAAAGAATTTTCTTTAACCCGAAACTCCAAAACTTCCGCATCAACATTGTGCAAGTTTGCAAGTTTTAGCACTTCACCTTTGCGAACATATTTAAAAATGGCACTTGCAGCCAATAATTTTTTATTGATTAAAGTATCAATTCCTATGGTTTGGGAAATGTTGATATAATCCATATTTTCAACCAAAGCGATTGTTTTTTTAACGCCTTTGGATTTTGCCATAAGACACGACATAATATTTGTTTCAGAATTGCCTGTTACGGCCACAAAGGCATCCATTTCTGAAATATTCTCTTCTTCTAGCAACTCAACAATCCTTCCATCTCCACATATAATTAAAGCATTTGGTAATTTTTCGGCAACCTCTTTCGCCCTTTCTTTACTTATTTCAATCAACTTGACATTAAATTTATAGTCGCATAAATTTCTTGCAGCTTTAACCCCAATTTTACCAGCACCTAAAATCATCACATCTTTTACCTCAAAGGGTGTTTTTCCCATCAATTTATATAGTTTTTTGATGCTAACTTTTGGTGCTGAGAAGTAAATTTGATCTTTGGCACGATAAATAGTATCTCCTCTGGGAATTATAGTTTCACTGCTGTTTTCGGGTTTAATAGCAATGCTAATAAATTCAATATCGGGGAAACGTTTACGACCTTCCTGTACTGTTAAATTTATTAAAGGAGAATCATAATCTAAGGTGCTCCCTAAAATATTTAAGATTCCGTCTTCAAATTCAATTGTATCATTAAATACTGATTGATTTAAGAGCGTTTTTATCTCATCAGCAGCCAATTCCCCTGGAGAAATCATACTGTCAATACCCAATTCAGCAAAGTCAATTTCAGAGTTTATAGTAAATTCATGGTTTGAAACTCGCGCAATTGTTTTTTTTGCGCCTAATTTTTTTGCCAAAACGGCTAAGGTAAAATTTGTGTTTTGGGATTCTGTTACCGCTAAAAAAATATCAGCTTTGTCAATGTTAATTTCTTTTAAAAGCTTAATGGAAGTGGCGTCTCCTTTTTTGGTAATTAAATCAATATGGTTGCTTGCATACTCTAGTTTTTCAGCGTTGGTATCAACCAAATAGATGTCTTGAGACTCAAAAGAAAGTAGTTTTGCCAAATGGAAACCTACATCTCCCGCACCTGCAATAATAATTTTCATTTACAGAATATTTTTACAAAGATATAATCTTATATTTGATAAAAAAATTGTTATGAATTACGAAAACAAATCGGTTTCCATAAAGTCATGGGCTGAAGATGACAGACCAAGAGAGAAGCTTGTACTAAAAGGAAAATCGGCATTGTCTGATGCTGAATTAATTGCAATTTTAATTGGTTCAGGAAGCAGAAATGAAAGCGCAGTTGATCTGTCTAAAAGAATTTTAGCTTCAATCGACAATAATTTAAATAAATTGGGAAAATTATCGGTTTCCGATTTGCAAAAATTTAAAGGAATAGGAGATGCCAAAGCAATTTCCATTATTACAGCATTGGAACTTGGACGTAGAAGAAGGCTTGAAGAAGCCTTGGAATTACCTCAAATTACTGGAAGTAAAGCAATATTTAACATTATGCAGCCGTTGATTGGAGAACTGCATCACGAAGAATTTTGGATTGTTTATTTAAACAACTCCAACAAAATTTTGCACAAAGAACAATTGAGCAAAGGCGGATTAACTGGAACTTTGGTTGATGTTAGGCTGGTATTTAAAAAAGGAATTGAATTGTTTTCAACCGCCATTATTTTATGTCACAACCATCCTTCGGGTAAATTGCAACCTAGCCAAGCAGATAAATCAATTACCAACAAATTAAAACTCGCTGGAGAAACATTGGACATAAAAGTGTTGGATCACATAATTATAACCGAAAATGCGTATTTTAGCTTTGCCGATGAAAATTTGTTGTAGGTCGGAAGTCGGAAGTCAGAAGTCGGAAGTTGGAAGTCGGAAGTTGGAAGTTGGAAGTTGGAAGTCGGAAGTTGGAAGTCGGAAGTCGGAAGTCAGAAGTCGGAAGTCAGAAGTCGGAAGTTGGAAGTTTTTTAAATTTCGAAATTTACAGCCGAAGGTAAATCAACTGACATAATAGATAGACAAATTAACAAAACACACAATAAATGCTGCTCATTTATACACATAAAATTACACCAAGACTTAACTATATTTTTAAACATTTTTTTCATAGAATACTTAATATTCCAATTACATTTACAACTAAAGTTGATGAGTTTGTTGCACATAATGGCCCGAAAATAACTTATTCAAAAGCACCTTTGGGTACTGAGTTTTTTATTAGAAGTCACGATTTGCTTTTCGAGCAAGGCATTAATGATATTGATGTCAAAATTTATACTTGGAATGATGTTCCTTGTTTTTTTCCTGCGGGAGAATCTTCAACAATTCCTTATGATATTTTTGCGGCGAGTTTTTATTTAATAAGTAGGTATGAGGAGTATTTGCCTCATGTGAGAGATGTGCATGAACGATTTAACGCAGGCGAAAGTTTGGCTTATAAAAATGGATTTCTAGAAAAACCCGTAATTGATATTTGGGCTTTCAAGTTTTTAAAATTGTTGAAAATAAAATTTCCAAAATATGATTTCCCCAAAAGAGAATTCAATCTGATTTCGACAATTGACGTTAACGTAGCTTATATTTATAAGAACAAAGGCTCTGTGAGAACACTTGGTGGCTCAATAAAGGATTTGTTTAATTTAAATTTTATGAATCTAAAGAACAGGATGTTAACCATTCTAAATTTTAGGGAAGATCCTTATGATACTTTTTCAACGCTATTGAGAATTAAGGAAGAAAATAAGGTTGATACAAGATTTTTCTTTTTAATTGGAGATTATACCACTTTTGATAAAAATATTTCTGCCTCAAATATCAACTTTAAATCTTTAATAAAATCAGTTGCCGATTATGCAAAAGTTGGCTTACACCCTTCTTATTTTACTTTTAAAAATGCTGAAAAGTTAAAAAAAGAAAAATTAAGATTGGAATACATTATAAATAGACCCGTGACAAGTTCGCGTCAGCATTATTTGCGTTTAAGTATGCCAGATACTTATCAAAATTTAATAGATTTGGATTTGAAGGAAGATTACACAATGGGCTATGAAAAATCTGTTGGTTTTAGAGCAAGCACCTGTACGCCATTTTATTTTTATGATATAGATTTTGAAATTCAAACCCCCTTAAAAATATTTCCATTTGTATTAATGGATGTTACCTTAAAGGAATATATGCAACTTTCCAATAAAGAGTGTATAAGCAAAATTTTAGCTTTAAAAAATGAGGTACAAAAAGTAAACGGAACATTTATTTCTGTTTTTCATAATGAATCTTTAAGTGAAAATGAGTATTGGAAAGGGTGGACTGATATTTATAAATTAACAGTAATTCAATAAGTTGTATGATTTTCTAAAGTTGACCCATCTGTTAAAAACTTTCAAACAAATTTGTAAAAAAATAAGTTTGATATTTTGTAATTTAAACGCAATTTAATTACATTGTTCAAACTAAAATAAATTAAACGAGCATTACAAATTTTGATACAAAGGATTGATTAATAGCGTATTTATGCTAAAAAATAAAATTTAAACATGAAACCCATTAAGCATATTTTTTTCGATTTAGATCATACCCTTTGGGATTTTGAAAGCAATTCTGATATCGCTTTTGAAACTGTTTTTAAAAAATATCAAGTAAAAGCCGACCTTCAAATATTTTTGAATAATTATAGGGGAATTAATGAACGTTATTGGAAATTATACCGTGAGGAAAAAATAACCAAGGAAGAACTTAGATTGGGCAGGCTAAAAGACACGTTTATAAAAATAAAGGAAGATTTTGACCTCCAGCTTTTAGAAAATTTGTCCGTTGATTATATTGAGGTTTTGCCGCACCACAACAAATTATTTGAAGGAACTCATGAAATTTTGGAACATTTGTATGTAAATTACAAACTCCATATTATTACCAACGGGTTTAATGAAGTTCAGTATAAAAAGATAAAAAATTCCGGTTTAACAAAATATTTCGATAAAATAATAACTTCTGAAGATGCCGGTGTAAAAAAACCAAACCCCATTATTTTTAAATATGCTTTAGAGCTCACAAAAGCTTTTAGCAATGAATCTATTATGATAGGAGACAATTGGGAAGCGGATATTATGGGTGCAAAAGAGGCTGGATTTGATGTCATTTTCTGCAATTTTAACGTACAGCCTGTTTCAGAAAATATTAAATCGGTTACCAATTTAATGGAGATAAAACGCTATTTATAAACGCCGACAAACAAATTTCTTTAAAAATTTAATTTAAAGCATTGCAATTACAATAATTATAAAATCAAAAAGTTAATATTAATAAAACTTTACCGTTATGGATAAAACACGCTCAATCAGTTTATTTTTAATATTCAGTTTTTCAATACTGTTTGCACAAGAAAATATCAATTCCTATAAATATATTTTGGTTCCGACACAATTTGAATTCCAGAGATCTGCCGACCAGTATCAATTGAATTCATTGACAAAATTTTTATTTGAACGCGCTGGTTTTACGGTATTGTTTACAGATGAAAATTTTCCTTCCGATTTGGCGAGCAATTCTTGTTTGGGTTTGAAAGCCAAAATTAATAATGAATCTGGTATGTTTAGCACAAAAATGAATGTGGAATTATTGAACTGTTACAACCAAACAATCTTTTCTACCAAAGATGGCCGATCAAAAGAGAAGGATTATAAAGCGGCCTATCATGAAGCCTTAAGAATGGCTTTTGAGGATATTGAAGATTTAAAATATGCGTATGACGGAAGTGCGGCTGCCAATGTAAAAACTACTACAGAAAATAAAGCAGAAAAAGAGGAATTAGCAGGGATGGAAATTATTCCTGTTGTTGAAGGTAAGGAAGCTCTCGAAGTTCCAGAAGCTAAGGAAATTCCTCCGATGGCAATATTAAAAAAAATTGATGAAAGAGAATCCAATAAAGAAAAATCAGAAACCGAGGAATCGCTTGTAATTCCAGGAAAAAATTCTATTGAAGGCAAATATTTAGTTGATAAATGGGGGGAATGTGTCATTTCGCAAAAAGATGGCTATTTTTCTTTTGTTGGCGGTGATGAAAAATTTGAGTTTGCGGCTATTTATAAAACTTCCATGCCCAATTTATTCATAATAAAATGGACAGCTTTTAAACAACCTCGTTTGCTCGAATTAGACCTACAAGGAAATTTAAAAGTGGAAGATGAAAATGGCGAAAAAATATATAAAAGATTACAATAACAATCTTGGTTTAATCTAAAAATTCCACGAGGACTCCGCCTCAAGGAAAGTCGATTTTAAGAATATTTTATTTGGCTTAGCGTTAATTGAGACATAAAAGTCAAACGAAAAGACTTAATTTTAATAGAAAACTACTGTATAAAACACAGTACTTTTTGATATTTTTAATAATTTTCATTAAAATTTAATCGTGTAACATTGTCCATAAAGTATCTTTTAATTCCAGTAAACCCTGTTGTGCAACCGATGAAATAAAGAGTGTTTTAATTCCTTTAGGCAATTCCTTGATAATTTCAGTTTTTAATTCCTCATCCAACAAATCGGATTTTGAAATGGCGAGCAACCTGTTTTTATCGAGCAATTCTGGATTGTGTTGTTTTAATTCATTCAATAAGATATCATATTCTTTTTGAATATTGTCAGAATCGGCTGAAATTAAAAATAACAAGATGGAATTTCGTTCAATATGACGTAAAAAACGATGACCCAAACCTTTTCCTTCAGCCGCTCCTTCAATGATTCCAGGAATATCTGCCATCACAAATGTTTGAAAATCGCGATATTCCACAATACCTAAATTGGGCTTTAAGGTGGTAAAGGCGTAATCAGCAATTTTTGGTTTCGCGGCTGTTAACACCGAAAGTAAAGTAGATTTACCAGCATTTGGAAAACCGACCAAACCAACATCAGCCAATACTTTTAATTCTAACTGAAACCAACCTTCTTTCATGTCGATGCCTGGCTGTGCAAATCGTGGTGTTTGGTGGGTGGAAGATCTGAAATTCCAATTTCCCAATCCGCCCATTCCGCCGTCAAGCAAAATTTGTTCTGTGTTTTCGTGGGTAATTTCAAATAGGATTTCCTGTGTTTCGCCATCTCTTATGATGGTTCCCATAGGAACTTCAATATATACATCTTTACCGTCTTTTCCAGTACTTCGTTGTCTGCTGCCATCACCACCATGTTCGGCTTTGAAGTGTTTTTTAAATTTTAGTGGAAAAAGTGTCCACATATTTTTATTTCCACGTACAATTACATGACCGCCACGACCGCCATCTCCACCATCTGGACCTCCTTTATCAATGTATTTTTCCCTATGCAAATGTGTAGAACCACGTCCGCCTTTACCGGAAGATGCGTATATTTTTACATAGTCAACAAAATTTTCTTCAGTCATTTTTTTGAGGATTTAATCGTGTAATTGTTAAAGCGTGTATTTGTTTAAGTGTGTATAAGAACTTAAAGCTTTACAAGAATTTATTTGTTTCGCTGCCAACTGTTTGCAACCCTGTTAATTCCCCTTTCGGGGGCTAGGGCTTACAGCTGATCAATTATTTTCGATAAACGTTTTGTAATATCGTCAATAGATCCAACGCCGTCTGCCCCAAAATATTTGCCTTGA
>JAQVGD010000221.1 GCA_028696945.1 Lutibacter sp. | reverse complement strand
TATATAACCCATAAATTGGAGGCAAACCGGCAATCATAGCATACGCAATTCCCTGAGGCATCAGCATAATTCCAACGACCAATCCTGCGCTCAGGTCATTTTTAAAAAATTCCCTTTTATAGCTTGGCAGCCAATCTAAAATTGGAAAAATCTTTTTATAATTCATACTTGAATACTTTGTTTACATTCTTAAAATAATTGAACATCACAATTTTTACAATGTTATTTATTCAGTTTTTTATAAATTGTTTCAATTGCTGTATATTTATCTTTAAGGAAATTTTCGGTACCTATCATTTCTACAAATCCTCCTTTTATGAGAACTTCTTGGCTGATTAATTTTAAACCGACAAAATAAATGCCTCCGCCTCTTTCCTGCCATTTTAGAACCTCATTTGTCAGCCATTCTGCACCAGCCAAATCAATAAAATTAATTCCATTGGCAATAATTAACAGTTGTTTATTTTCATTTTCTTTATACAAATCATCAAAATAATTTGAGATAGCTTCAACTGCACCAAAATAAATGGATCCATCAATTCTTATCATTTTCAGTTGTGGAAATTCCTGAGCCGTTTCGTCACTTAAAATATTTGCAAATTCCCCTTGTTCATTTTTTCCAAAAACGGCAATATTTGGTTTAGAAGTTCTGTCTAAATAGAAAAACAAAGAAATTATTATTCCTAAAAACAAAGCGATTTCCAAATCTAAAAATAATGTTCCTAATAAAGTAGCCATTAAAACGGTAAATTCGCGCTTGCTGGTTTTTATTATTTGTTTTATATGCTGAACATCTATTAAATTATATCCTACTAAAAGAATAATTCCTCCCATAGCAGCTTTTGGTAAAAAGGAGGCATACTTTGCAAAAAATAAAACAACAATCATTAATCCAATCGCTGAGAATATAGCTGATAATGGTGTTTTGGCTCCAGACTGATAATTTAAGCCAGATCGTGTAAATGAGCCCGAACTAGCATAAGAAGAGAAAAAACTAGAAATAATATTAGACAAACCTTGTCCGATAAATTCCTGGTTATTATTTAATTTCTGATGAGAGTGCAATGCCACCGTTCTAGCAATAGAAACCGCTTCCACCAACCCCAACAGGGCTAATGTTATGGCTCCAGAGGTTAATAAACGCATATCCTCAAAATTAAAATTCGGAATTTTAAATGGAGGCAAGTGTGAGGGAATATTCCCAACACTTTCAATTCCATGTATTTCACCGCCCAAAAAAAAGGCCAATAAACTTCCTAAAACCATGGCGGTTAACATATACAGCTTTGAAATATATTTGATAAATCGTCTAATTAAAATGGCGGTCAAAAGTGTTCCGAGAGCGACGCCTAAAACATATAAATTTGTTTCTGTAATATGTGAAATTATATAGCTGATGATTTCATAAAATGTACTTTCACTTGGAATATTTATGCCAAATACATGCTTTAACTGTTTAAAGGAAATTAAAATTCCTGCCCCTGCAGCAAAACCTATAACTACAGAATTGGACACAAAGTTTACCAATTTCCCCATTTTAGCTAAACCCATTACCAATTTAATAACCCCTGCCATAAAGGATAGCACAATGGCCAATGAAATAAAGGCTTCCAAATCAGATTCCGGATTTACAAATTTACTTATAACTGCAAAAACCACGATTGAACTGGTAGTAGTGGGTCCAGAAATTAAATGATAAGAAGAACCAAACAATGCTGCAATTATAGGTGTTACCATAGCGGTATAGAAACCATAAATTGGCGGTAAACCAGCAATCATGGCAAAGGCTACAGCTTGTGGAATTACAATAACAGTTCCTGTAATTCCAGCGATTAAATCATCTTTCCAAGTGCTTTTTACTAAAGGCAGCCAAACTAAAAAGGGAAATATTTTTTTTAAACTCATAGCGCGATAGGTTTCTACTAATTATTAGACAAAAGTAAAGGGAACAATCTTCTATTCTGTGATTCATATCACAAATAATGCTAAAAAAGTCCTCCTTGAATATTGCCTTTAATTCGCCCTAAATGTTTGTAGGCGAGTTCTGTTACTTCTCGTCCTCGTGGCGTTCGCATGATAAAACCTTCTTGGATCAAAAAAGGTTCGTAAACTTCCTCTATAGTTTCCGTGTTTTCACCAACGGCAGTTGCTATGGTGCTAATTCCAACAGGACCTCCTTTGAACTTATCAATAATGGTGGTTAAAATTTTATTGTCCATTTCATCCAAACCATGCGCATCAACATTTAATGCGTTTAGGGCATATCTGGCAATTTCGATACTTATTTTTCCGTTTCCTTTTATTTGGGCGAAATCTCGGACTCTTCTTAACAAAGCATTCGCAATTCTTGGTGTGCCCCTGCTTCTCCCTGCTATTTCGATAGCCGATTCCATAGAAATAGGTACTTTTAATATAGTTGCGCTGCGCTGTACAATGGTTGTAAGCAATTCGGTATTGTAATATTGCAAACGGCTGCTAATTCCAAAACGTGCGCGCATTGGTGCTGTTAACAAACCAGAACGTGTGGTGGCGCCAATTAAGGTAAAAGGCTCTAAATCTATTTGAACCGTGCGGGCATTTGGGCCAGATTCAATCATAATGTCAATGCGATAATCTTCCATGGCTGAATATAAATATTCTTCCACAATTGGACTTAACCGATGAATTTCATCAATAAACAATACATCGCGTTCGCTTAAGTTGGTAAGTAATCCCGCTAAATCTCCAGGTTTATCCAATACAGGACCTGAAGTAATTTTAAGTCCGACGTTTAATTCATTTGCCAAAATATGCGCCAGCGTAGTTTTACCAAGACCAGGAGGACCGTGAAATAGCGTATGATCCAAAGCTTCGTTTCTTAAATTGGCAGCTTTTACAAATATCTTAAGATTGTCTATAACCTGTTCCTGACCCGTAAAATCATCAAATGATAAGGGACGTAACTTTTTTTCAACGTCCAAATCTTCAGGCGAAGAGGAATTTTTTTCAGGATTCAAGTTTTCGTTCATAAAAACAAAGATAATGAAGTATGATAATTAATAATTAATATTTAATAATTAATAATTGAATTCCTATAAAAATAAAGAAACATACTAAATATAAGTCACTATTATTTTAATCAAAAACACAATCAAGTGATAACTAAAAAATAAAATGACAATTGTTTTAGACCTCGAATTAATACAGTCATAATTTTATTTAAAAGTATGATTTTTTTATGTTTGTAAAAAAATAGATTTTAATGATTTGTAGTTTAGAAAAGAAGGAAATTGAAGAAATTAGACCGACAAATATTTTACCACAAACATCTTTTTGGGGGCGATTAAAAAGTGAACAAGGATTTATACCTCGTGGTTTCGAATTAACTGTTTCAAAAGATTTAATTTACAATTCCACCGCATCATCAATAACGGTAAATGATGATATCTTAGTTTTGATAAAATACATCGATGCAAACCTTTGTTATGCTTATGTTCCGTATGGTCCAGAATTAGAGCCAGACTTTGAAAATCATGGTGTATTTCTTGAACAATTATCAGAAATATTAAAATTGCAGCTTCCTCCAAATTGTGTTTTTATTAGATACGATTTAATGTGGCAAAACCAATGGGCCGTTGAAGATGATAATTTTGATGAATCCGGTAATTGGATTGGACCTCCACAGAATGAAATTCAGGAACTTAGAGTTAATTTTAAAACAGAAAATTGGAACTTAAAAAAGAGCCCTAGAGATATGCTACCTAAAAATACTTTCTTTTTAGATTTGTCATTAAAGGAAAAGGATTTGCTCTACAATATGAGATATAATACTCGATATAACATTCGTAACGCACATAAAAAAGGAATTCAAGTAAAGGAATATGGTATTGAACAAATTGATAATTGGTATCACTTATATAAAGAAACTGCAATAAGACAAGGTCTTCCAATGCAACATAAAGAATACTTTTCATCTATAATAAAAAATCAAGACAATACTAAAAGTGGCGTCAATGTAAAAATGCTTATGGCTGATAAAGATGGAACTTTTTTAGCATTAATGTTTTTAGTTTTATCCAATAAAAAAGCCATTTATTTATATGGAGCTTCTTCCTCCGATAATAAAGATTTAATGGCAAGTTATG
>JAQVGD010000220.1 GCA_028696945.1 Lutibacter sp. | reverse complement strand
ATTCGTAATCGTGTTAAAATCTGACTGATTCAAATATTAATTTTTTCGGCGCGTGTCTCAGACAGTTTGATTTTTAAATTCATAAAACTCAAATTAGGATTTCCAAAATCCGCCATTACTTGCAACGGTCAAGTATAAGCGTAGTGCGGGTTTTCGAAGACGAGATTTTCATTTAATCCAAAATTTTATTACGTGACGAATTGTTCAATTTAGTTACAAATCCCGCATTACGCTTATACAATGTTGTGGCTAGTGTTTTCTTCTCCGTTTGGTATATTTTTGTCTTTACAATACTTTTCAACTTCCGTATCATTTTCAAAATAGTCATCACAAAATTCGTCCAGCTCCTTTTCAGTCGATTTGTAATAACGTTCTTGAGCGGTCATTAATCTGTCTGTCTGTTCAATGAACTGTTCAAACTCCTTGTTGATTTTGCATAGTTTGTCGATGGTCTTAAAATCAAGGTCTCGGTAAGATGCAGGAAACAACACTTTACTTTGATATGGATTAGCATTAAGTTCAATTATTCCAATTCCGAATGATTGATTAAGCCTTTCCATTTCGTCCGATAAACTATCGCTAAATTCAAAAGCAACTAAATAACCGTAATTAGCCCAACTGGAATTTGAAACTGCTTGGAAATAGGCTTTTTTCAATTCCGAATCCGAGTTAATTTCTTTTTTTATTTCATAAGAACTTAATTTAAAAGTGTCAACTCTATTAATCGATTTTAAGAAATTCTGACTGACTTTAGTTTGTAAATTCAAAAATTTAACGCCTACCATATCTGGATGAGTCCAAATCTGATTATTGTCAATTCCGTATTTGGATTGTTCGTGAAATATTGTTTTTGAATAGATTTTAGTGTTTTTTAAATAGCTACTTAAAAGTTTATGTAAATCTCTTTCGTTATAAGATAACGCTTTAACTTTTGGAAGTTTTACAGTACTACTTTCGGTTGAGCCTGTTAAGATTTCAATTCCGATATCTTGTTCATTTTTTGTCAAGTAATAAGCATAAGTGCCATTATCTTGTTTAATTCTTTTAACACGAGAATCTCCATTTCGTATAAAATCTCCTAATAATGCGGAAACTGTTGCTGGAGGAGTTTTTGCTGTGCCAAAGTCGTAGTAACTATTTTTAAAAATATGGTCGCAAACTTCCATAGAATTTGTTAGTCTGTTTAAATCATCAAGACTTTTTAAAATGGCTTCTTTTATTGTCATATTTTAATTTTCAATTTCGGTTGTTCTTACATTAGCCACAACGGTTTAGAATATGAAAAGTTGCGGATTTGAAAACGCAATTTTCCAATGTTAAATGTAGTAAAATTAAATATTAGAATCATTTTATTTAGTTGAATTAAGCAATTTTTTATATGCATTGTTACCCACTGGCCTTTTCTTTCTGCTTGTTTTTCAGCGTAGGTAAAGACATACTCTTTTGCAATTTTGGGTGGTGTGTTGGCTTTAGCGAATTGCAAATGTGTATGGCTTTTAGCGTTGGCATTTCTATCCGATAAATATGTGATTCGTAAATAATGTGTGTGGTGCACTCACAAGATTAATGTCAAATTTCAATGACGGTTCAACTCTCGAACTTGCACTGTGAATTCTAAAGGAAATCTGCCAACCTTCGTTCAATGAAACCAATAAAGTCGTTGTCGAATCATTTTGATATACGATTTCGATAAGCCTTGATGGTAATTTTAGTCTTTGAATTTTTGCTTTTGGTTTGATTTTCTCGAAGGGCAAGTTTAATGTTCCGTTTAAATTGTATGCTTGAATTTCAACTTTTTTATTGCCTTTGATTACTTTATAAAAATCTTGGTTTCCAATAAGATACTGCACAAGATTTTCCGCAACAATATTTTGATTTTCTTTGTCGAGCCTTAACATTTCTTTACGAAAAGCGTTTAAAATTGGTAAGTAAACTACTTCGTGCATATTATTAATAGAAGTCCATTTGGTCGATTTATCTTGCTTTTTTAAATTTTCTAACATTTCAAAAATTGGCTGAATTTCTTTAAAATAATTTTGCGAGCAAGGAATACCTAACCATTTTTTGCCAAAGTCAATATTCATCGAAAGTCTTGAATGTTTTACAGCTCTGTGATTGTTTTTTGCAGAAATACCGATTTCCCATTTTTGAAGTGAGCGAATTATTAAAACATCTCTAACATCTCCAGTTTGTCCCGCTAGATCGCTTACAATTTCCAAAACTAAAATATCATCTTTATTAATGCCATTTGATAATCTTGGTTCAATATCAATCAAAAAATTAATTGCGGCACTTGCAGTAATTCTAAAAAGGTCTTGTTCTTTTTCCTTAAATCTGTCAAAAAATCCTTTTGCAGTTTTATAGGGTTCGTTTTCTGTAATTGAGACGCTTGTTAAAACCTTTAAGCGTTGATAGAATTCTAATAGCAAAGCATATTCAAATGCTTTGCCGTTTGTTGTTTGAATTGCCATTTTTTATGATAAGGTGTTTACTAATTCCAAATGCTTTTTGTTAATTTGTTTTGGTTTCTTTTCTGCATTTTCAATTTGAGATTTTATACTCAAAGCGATATGTTTTGCAAGATTTACAGGAACAGCATTACCAATCATTTTATAACCTGCAGCAATATGATTGTAATGGAAAATAAAATCATCTGGAAATGTTTGGATTCTTGCACACTCTCTTACACTTAATCTTCTATATAATTCTTCTTTTCCTTTTACAAACTCACGAATATTTTGTTCTATGAATTTCATTTTTGGTGCTTGTGGATGAATAGGAGCGTGGCGACCGCCAGCCTGAATCGTAAAAGATTGTTCATCCCAAGTCCTAACACGATTTCTTGACATAAACATTGAAGAAAAACCACCAATCATAAATTCGTGGTTAGGAACTTTCCAATTTTCTTTATTTGTTTTATTTCCTTCTTTTGCAGGAACAACACTGTCCAGCAAATCAGCGATTCTTTGTTGAAGTGTAATTTTTTCTTTTAGTGGTTTTGGAAACTCAAATTTGAAATCAAGATCTTTGCGAATACCTACGAAAAATACTCTTTTTCTATCTTGCGGAACATCAAAATCAGCTGCATTTAGTAGTTTGAAAGATAATTCATAACCAATACCTGCATTTTTAAATAATTCCTTTATGTTTTTTAGAGCTTCACCATGTCTTTCCAAAAGCATTCCGCTCACATTTTCAGCAAGAAAGAATTTAGGCTGTTTAGCTTCTAAAATTCGGATGAAGTCGAAAAAAAGTTGTCCGCGTTTATCGTTTATTCCGCGAAGAGAACCAGCTTCACTCCAACTTTGGCAAGGTGGTCCACCAATAATTCCGTCACATTCAGGAACTTCATCTGATTTTATATCGACAATACTCTTTTTGTCTAAAATAGTGTTGGGGTGATTTTTCTCATAAGTTTCCCAAATCTCTCGGTCATATTCATTTGCCCAAATAACATTGAATCCTGCTTTTTGGAATCCTAAATCTAGTCCGCCTGCTCCCGCAAAAAATGATACTATTTTCATATTACTTTTTCTGTTTTAATATTTTTATTTATTGTTCTGCGATATTCGGCTTTTTCTTCAGCAACCTTTAAGAGTTGTTTTGTGCAATTCATTTCATAGATTTGCTTCCCGAGTTGGTCGCTTATATATTCGTTTCGTAATTCTTTGAGATTTAGTCCGAATATTTTTGCCAATTTTGGAAGTCTTTTAATATCAAAATCACGTTTTCCGTTTTCGATTTTACTCAAATTCGCAGAATCCAAATCAAGTTTTGCTGCAAGTTGAGTCAAAGTCAGTTCCTTTTCGGTTCTCAAAATTCGAATGTATTCGCCAAATGTGGTTTTCATAAGACTTGTCATTTTTTGACAAATCTATATTATTTTTCTATATATTCAAAATGTTTAGATGGAAAATTTTAGCTCTTTTGGTTTTTTTTTTGAGCGTTGGCTTATCCGTTGGCAAAAACCAAATGTGCTAAAATGTGTGGCTGGCGGCTTGTGGGTAACGGCTACGGCTATGTTTAGTGCCAACTTAAAAAATGAAATTATGAAATATGAACTAAAGAAAATTGAACACCCGAACTTTCAAGTTGACGAGGACTTGGCATTAAATATAGCCAATGTTACCCAA
>JAQVGD010000219.1 GCA_028696945.1 Lutibacter sp. | reverse complement strand
CGAAGACGGAAGGCGGAAGGCGGAAGTTCACAGCAATTAATTCCCCTCTCGAGGGGGGTTAGGGGTGTGTAAAAAATTTGAAATTATTTGAAAAATTCCGCTCGCGCTAGCGTTGGGAAGTCGGAAGTCGGAAGTCGGAAGACCGAAGACGGAAGACCGAAGTCGGAAGTTGGAAGTTAGAATTTAAAATTCAAAAATAATTATTGGCTAATTAGTTAATGAGCTTAAATCAAACTTAAAATTTGAACTACCATAATCAACAATACCATCGCAATTGGATAAACAGTGGCGTAAGCAATTGCAGGAGCGTCGGAATCTACTATATTGTCTGTTGCTGCCAATCCGGGCGTGCTGGTCATACTTCCAGTTAGGGTGCCAAGCAAAACAAGCAAGTTTATTTTATATAAATACCTAGCAGCAATCGTTGTAATTATCATAGGAATAATGGTAATAATGGCACCGTAAACAAATAACTCCACACCATATTCCCGAAAAGTGCTTTCCAAAAGGGAACCTGCGCTAGTGCCAACTGCGGCCAAAAAGAACAACAATCCAATCTGTCTTAAAATTTGGTTTGCCTCTCCGGTCATTGTCCACATAATTGGTCCAGTTTTTCCTGTTCTACCCAAAATAAGCGCCACAACTAAAATTCCGCCTGTTAATCCGAGCCCGAATGAGAATCCCCAAAAATTAACACTCATTTCCCCCACCAAAATACCCAGAATAATTCCTAAAGCTATTGGTAAAAAATCGGTACTTGAAAGTTTGTCGTTACCAAAAATACGGCTTACCTCTTCCATATTTTCTTTGGTACAAATAACAATTAACTTGTCTCCAAATTGTAATTTTAAGGATGGACTCGGCGAAATATCTATTCCAGACCTCCTAACACGGGTTATTGTAGCATAAAAATTTTTAAGTTGGGGTAATTGTCCCAATGTCTTTTTAACTACTTCTTTATTGGTAACCAAAATGGAGCGGACATCGTATTTGGTATCTAAAGGAATTTCTTTTTTGGTTTCAGAACCTACAAGCAATTTTACTCTTTCCAAAGCTTCATTTGACCCCACTGCTCTCACGGTATCTCCTTTTTGTAAAATAATTTCAGCTTCTGGAATAATAACCGTGTTTTGATGCATAATTCTGGAAATTACTGCTTTGGTCATAAAACGAATGTTTAAATCTCCCAAGCTTTTGCCTATTACATTTTCATTTTCAACAACGAAATGCTTCGCTAAAATATCTGGATACTGAGCCAGCATTTCAGAATTATATTTTTTTTTCTGATCATTTAAATCGATTCTAAGAATTCTAGGCAAAAAATTAACAAAAAGAATGACACCAATAACTCCAAAAGGATAACCAATACCATAACCGATGGATGCCAAAGGAGAACCTGTGATGTCAATGGCAGTTGCCAAACCTGGCGTGCTGGTTAATGCGCCATTTAACAATCCGATAGCCAAGTTTTTGTCAACTCCTAAAAAGTGGGAAATCAGAAAAGTAATTAAACCTGCGCTAAGAATAAGCAATGAGGCCAACATGGCCAATTCGCGACCATTCCTTTTAAACGATTCAAAAAAACTGGGTCCTGCCTGTATTCCAATAGTAAAAATGAAAAGCACCAAGCCAATATATTGAAAATCTATGGGAACAACCACTCCGTAATGGCCAAAAAACAGTGCCACAAAAATTACGGCGGAAACGTCTAAGGAAATTCCTTTGATTTTAATTCTGCCAATAATAAATCCAATTAGTATAATCAGAAATAATACAAAATAACTATTTGAAAGCAAACTCATAACCTCAATTTATTAGGCAAAATTAAACACTAAATAGGTTGATTTCCTATTATTGACGTTACTATTTACGAAAACGATTGCAATAATTAATTGATAAAAAGAAACTGTCTAAAAAAACTTATTTTTTTGACAGTTTCAATTTATAATTTTTTTTGATATTTTAATGCAGTGATCCTAAATAACGTTCGGCATCCAAAGCAGCCATACATCCTGTACCAGCTGCAGTAACTGCCTGTCGGTATTCTTTATCCTGTACATCTCCAGCAGCAAAAACACCTGGTAAATTTGTTTTGGTCGATTTTCCTTTAGTGATTAAATAACCCGTTTCGTCCATATCCAAAACACCCTTAAATATATCGGTATTTGGCACATGCCCAATGGCTATAAATACACCAGTTATCTCAATAACTTCCTTCTTACCCGTTTTATTATTAACTACGCGAACACCTTCTACCACTTTTGCGCCTAAAACCTCATCTATTTCGGTATTGTACTTTACTTCAATATTGGCTGTTTTATCAACCCTGTGTTGCATGGCTTTTGATGCACGCATATAATCTTTGCGAATTAAAATTGTTACTTTTTTACAAAGGTTGGCCAAGTAAGTCGCTTCCTCTGCAGCGGTATCTCCTCCACCTACAACCACTACTTCCTGTCCTTTATAAAAGAAACCATCGCAAGTTGCGCAGGCTGAAACGCCTCCACCAATTAAACGTTGTTCGCTTTCTATTCCCAAATATTTAGCTGTAGCACCTGTTGAAATAATAATGGTATTTGCTTCAATCTGCGTAGATTCATCCACAGTTGCTTTATGAATGCCTCCAACTTCTTTACTTAATTCTACGCTGGTAATCATTCCAAATCTAACTTCAGTTCCGAAGCGTTCCGCTTGTTTTTTTAAATCTTCCATCATCGCAGTTCCATCAGTTCCATCTGGATATCCAGGAAAATTATCGACTTCAGTTGTGGTGGTTAACTGCCCTCCCATTTGCATTCCCGTGTACATTACCGGTCTTAAATCTGCTCTTGCGGCGTAAATTGCAGCGGTATATCCAGCAGGCCCAGACCCAATTATCAAACATTTTATTCTTTCAATTTTATCAGACATAATTAACTTTTATTTTTATTAAGTAACAAATTTATGGCAATTAATTATATATTAGCTCCTTTGTCAATTATTTTTTATGATGCCACTATAACCAGATATAATAAGGAACAAACTTTATAGAATGAATTGAAATTTTACCTAAATTTGATTGTTTTAATTTAGATAAAATGAATGAAAGCAAATCTATAGATTCATTGGAGAATCTTGAAAATATCTTAAGGGAAACGACTGCCGTTCTGATATATTTTTCGACAAATTCATGCAATGTTGGAGAAGCCTTAGAACCTAAAGTATATAATTTACTGAACACTGATTTTCCAAAAATGGATTTTTATAAAATTGATATGAATTTTTCTCCTGAAATAGCTGCAAAATACAGCGCTTTTGTGGAACCCACCATCTTGGTTTTTTTTGAAGGCAAAGAAACCATCAGAAAAAGTAGAAATATTGGCATCAATGAATTGCGATCTGCAATTTTAAGACCCTACAAACTTATTTTTGAATAATTACTTGTTAAACCTATTTTTAGTTTTATATTTGCACACCGAAATTAAAGTGAACTTATTATTCGGGGTGTAGTACCGTGTCAAGCACGGCATAAACTACGCTCAGAAAAATTGAAATTAAAAGCACCTTCGGGGTGTAGCGTAGCCCGGTTATCGCGCCTGCTTTGGGAGCAGGAGGTCGCAGGTTCGAATCCTGCCACCCCGACCAAAACCTTTCAATAGTTTATTGAAGGGTTTTTCAATTAAACAAGTTTGATATGTTTGTGTATATTCTGCAAAGTGAATTAACCGGTAAGTATTATTGTGGACAAACACAAAATTTACAACACAGGCTTTTAAGACATAATAATGGATTAGAAAAATATACAAAACACGGAAAACCTTGGAAAATTATATTTTCCATTCATGTTTTTGATAGAAGTGAAGCTGTACAATTGGAGTCTAAAATCAAGAAAAGAGGAATTGCACGCTATTTAAATGACATTAATTTTGAATAATTAATCCAAAAGCCATTATCGCGTCACGCCCTGGCGTGAAGGTCGCAGGTTCGAATCCTGCCACCCCGACCAAAACCTTTCAATAGTTTATTGAAGGGTTTTTCAATTAAACAAGTTTGATATGTTTGTGTATATTCTGCAAAGTGAATTAACCGGTAAGTATTATTGTGGACAAACACAAAATTTACAACACAGGCTTTTAAGACATAATAATGGATTAGAAAAATATACA
>JAQVGD010000044.1 GCA_028696945.1 Lutibacter sp. | reverse complement strand
TGAGCCTTTTGTGAAGGTTTTTGAAGAGGAAAGAGAATTAACGATGGTGTTAATAGTTGATGTCAGCGGCTCCGAATATTTTGGAACCACACAACAATTTAAACGAGATACCATTACAGAAATTGCCGCAACATTGGCATTTTCAGCCATTCAGAATAACGATAAAGTTGGACTTCTTTTATTTTCTGACCAAATGGAATTGTACATCCCGCCGAAAAAAGGAAAAAGCCATGTGTTAAGAATTATTAGGGAATTATTGGAATTTAAGCCAAAAAGTAAAAAAACAAATTTAAATGAAGCACTTAAATTCTTTTCAAGTGTGATGAAGAAAAAAGCCATTGTTTTTATCCTGTCAGATTTTATGGATTCCCATTACGAACATACCTTGAAAATTGTTGGCAGAAAGCATGATGTTACCGGAATCAGGGTTTATGACATTCACGACAGTGAAATTCCAAATTTAGGAATGGTGCCAATGCGTGATGCCGAAACCGAAAAAGTAATGTTGGTAAATACCGCTTCAAAAAGTGTTAGAAATGGCTATAAAGCGCATTACCTAGAAATGGTTGATTATTTTGAAAAAACTTTTACCCATAGCGGATCGGGAACAATTAGTTCTCAAATAGATGAAAGCTATGTAAAAAAATTGCTGGGTTATTTTAAGCAAAAAGGAGCTAAATAGCAAATGAATTTGAATGAAAAATAAATGAAAAAACAACTAGTTTATATATTATTTTTAATTGGTTTTGTTGGTTTTGCACAAGAAAATCCAGTTTCCATGGCTATAGATACCGCTGCCATAAAAATTGGTGAACAAATTCAATATAAAATATCGGTATTTAAAGCCGGCACTGTAATCTTCCCCAAATTGCAATTGGACAGTTTAGGAAAAGTTGAGGTTGTGGAATCATTGCCTGTGGATACTTTAAAAGACACTTATGAAAAAAAATATGTGCTTACAAGTTTCGATAGTGGGCAATATACCATACCAAAACAGCAAGTGCTTATAAACAACAAATTGTTTTATACCGATTCGCTGTTGGTAAGCGTTGCAACGGTTAAAGTGGATACCTTAAAACAACAAATGTTTCCCATAAAAGCCATTAAAAGTGAACCAAAAACATTTGACGATTACAAACCAATGCTTTGGTGGATTTTGCTGATTTTAGTGATTATTGCCACTGCTTTGTATTTCATTCTCAGAAAGAAAGAGAAAAAAGAAGAAGTTGTTGTTTTTGTTGCACCAATTCAGGAAGCTTTGCAGCGATTGAAGGAATTAGATGAAAAACAATTGCTTCAGCAAAATAAAATAAAAATCTATTACTCTGAGCTTACAGATATTGTAAGAACCTATATCGAAAAGGACATTTATATTCCCGCTCTGGAATCTACCACAAATGAATTGATTGAAACCATCAATGATTTTAATGAGTCTAGTAAATTGGGAATTTCAAAGGAAACAATACAACAATTAAAAGAGGTTTTACAAAGTGCCGATATGGTAAAATTTGCAAAATCACAGCCAGTTGTTGAAGAAATAAAGGAGCATAGAAATTTGTCTGAACGCATTTTACAAAATTTAAAACCGGTAAAAGAAACAAAAAATGAAGTAGAATGATTTTGAGATTTTACATCCGCAGTTTTTATGGTTATTGTTGCTGATACCATTGCTTGCAATTTGGTATTTTCTAATACGAAAAAAAGAGAGTGCATCATTAACTATTTCAAGCACAAAAGGATTTGAAGCAAAACCTTCAATTTGGGCAAAATTAAAACCCTTGCTCTATATTTTGAGATTGCTGGCAATCGCCTTGTTAATTGTTGCTCTAGCGCGCCCAAGAACTGTTGAAATAAGCCAAAATACCAAGACAAATAAAGGAATTGATATTGTAATGGCCATTGACGTTTCGGCAAGTATGTTGGCACGCGATTTAAAACCAAACCGATTGGAAGCCCTAAAAGCGGTAGCAATGGAATTTGTAAATCAACGGCCGAATGACAGAATAGGAATTGTTGTTTATGAAGGCGAAAGCTACACCCAAACGCCAATTACCAGCGACAAAAGAATTGTTATGAGTACACTTTCCCAACTTAAATGGGGAGAACTGGATGGCGGAACAGCCATTGGAATGGGATTGGGCTCGGCAGTTAACAGGCTAAAAGAAAGCAAAGCCAAAAGCAAAGTGATTATTTTATTGACTGATGGCGTTAACAATACCGGATTTGTAGATCCAAAAACAGCTACTGAATTAGCAGTTGGCCAAGGAATTAAAGTTTATACTATAGGCATAGGAACAAACGGAACCGCTCTTTCTCCTTATGCAAAAGACCCAACTTCAGGAGAAATATTGTTTAAAAATTCTCTTGTTGAAATTGATGAAAAATTATTGCAATATATTGCTCAGCAAACTGGTGGAATTTATTTTAGGGCAACTGATAATTTAAAGCTTAAAGCCATTTACAACGAAATTAACAAACTCGAAAAAACAGAAGTAGAAGAGTTTAAATATTATAATTATCAAGAAAAATATAGATCATTGGTTTTATTGGCAGGATTGCTTTTGTTAATTGAATTTGTATTGAAGAATACCATTTTTAGAAGTTTTATTTAAATTGTTGAGTTGTGTAATCGTTTAATCGTGTAAATGTTAAATTGGATTTGATAAAGTAAAAATAATTGAAATATTAAACAAAAAACGGATAAAAACTAAACGTTAAGAAATGTACTTATATTCATTTGAAAAATTAGAAGTTTGGAAGGAATCAATAAAATTGGTTGAGATGATTTATGTTTTGACAAATAATTTTCTTAAAAATGAGAAGTTTGGGTTGGTTAGTCAGTTGCGTAGGGCAACAATTTCTATTTCTTCAAATTTGGCTGAATATACATCTAGAAGTACAGACAGAGATAAAGCTCATTATACAACAATGGCATATAGTTCTGCAATGGAAATTTTAAATCAATTACTAATTTCAAAAAAACTAAATTTATTAATGAAAAAAGCTATTTGGAAATAAGGGAACACCTATATAAAATAGCAAATATGTTAAATGCTTTGAGAAAAGCGCAATTAAAATAACAACTAAACAGCGCAACGCCTAAACAACTAAACGATTAAAACATGTATCAAATAGAAGAACCTACATATTTTTATTATTTGGCAATTATTCCTGCAATAATTGTGTTGTTTCTATTTGCCTTTTGGTGGAAAAAACGCATTCAAAAACGATTTGCCGATCATATTTTAATTCAAAAATTAAGTCCGGAAAAATCAACTTTTAAATCGTTTTTAAAAATTACAGTTATTTGTCTGGCATTGGCTTTTTTAATTATTTCCTTGGCAAATCCTAAAATGGGTACAAAATTGGAGACGGTAAAACGTCAAGGCGTTGACATAGTTTTCGCTTTGGATGTTTCAAAAAGCATGCTCGCGGAAGATATCGCACCAAATCGATTGGAAAAAGCCAAGCAAATTATCACAAAAGTGATAGAAAATCTTGGAAGCGACAGAATTGGAATTATTATTTATGCAGGAAGTTCGTATCCGCTGCTTCCAATTACAACGGATTATGCCGCGGCAAAAATGTTTCTTCAAAATGCAACCACAGAGATGGTCTCCAATCAAGGAACGGCTATAAATAGTGCCATTGAAAGAGCACTATCTTATTATGACAATGAAGAACAAACCAACCGATTTTTAGTAATCGTTTCCGATGGAGAAGATCATCAAGAAAACACAATAGAGTTGGCGAAAGAAGCCGCAAAAAAGGGAATAAAAGTTTATACTGTGGGTGTTGGAACCGCAAAAGGCGCTCCAATTCCCCTAAAAGACAACGGAAGAGTTATCGGCTATAAAAAAGATAGTAAAGGTATGGTGGTTGTTACCCAGATGAATGAGCCGACTTTAAGAGATATCGCTAACGCAGGAAACGGAAAATACCTATACGGAAATAGAACGCAAGAAACCATTGACACTATAAAAAAGGTTTTGGAAAAAGCAGATAAAAACGAATTTGAAACCAAGCAATTTTCAGATTATGAAGATCAGTTTCAGTGGTTTGTTGGTATCGGTTTATTGTTGTTAATTATAGATGTGACATTGCTTGAAAAGAAAACGAAATGGGTTCAAAAATTAAATTTATTCAATGAGAAATAGCATTTTCATCATATTTTTAGGAATTACATCTTTGGTGTTTTCTCAACAAAATGACCCAAAGGATTTGGAACGGGAAGCCAGAGAAGATGTGAGAGAAGGAAACAAACTTTACAATGAATTAAAGTTTGAAGAGGCGGAAATTGCCTATAAAAAAGCCTTGGACAAAAATCCAAATTACGCAAAGGCTTCCTATAATTTAGCAAATGCCATCTACCAGAAAAACAAAAATAAAGAAGCGGTTTTCCAATATAATCTGGCTGAAAAAATTGCGCCAAACAAAATGAGCAAAGCTGAAATTTTTCATAATATGGGCAATTCATTTATGAAAGAAAAGCAATATGATAAAGCTGTGGATGCCTATAAAAATTCAATGCGCAACAATTCCAAAGATGATGAAACGCGTTATAATTTAGCATTGGCTCAAAAATTATTGGAAGATCAGCAAAACAAAGACAACAAGGACAATAAAGACAACAAGGACAACAAGGACAACAAGGACAACAAGGATAATAAAGACGATAAAAATAAAGATAAAAAAGACAAGGAAGGCGGAGATAAAGATAAAGATCAAGACAAAGGAAAAGATAAGGAAGATGACAAAGGCGACCCTAAAAATCAAGATCAAAAGCCAAGACCAAATCAGTTATCACCCGAACAAATGAAGCAATTGCTGGAGGCGATGAACAATGAAGAAAACAAAACACAAAAAAAAGTAAATGCGCAAAAAGAAAAGGGTCAAAAAATTAAACAAGAAAAGGACTGGTAAAAAATGAAGAGAATTAAGTTTTACATATTTACTATTTTAGTATTTGCTTCACAAGTGCTTTTGGCTCAGATGGAGTTTAAAACTTCTGTAAGTAAAACTAATTTAGGAGTAAATCAGCGTTTTAGAATTGAGTTTTCGGTTGACAAACAAGGAGCAGATAATTTTAAGCCACCTTCGTTTGCCAATTTTAAGGTTGTGGGAGGACCAAGTTCATCCGTGAGCCAATCTTGGATTAACGGAAAAGCAAGCTATTCTCAAACCTACATTTATATTCTCGAACCAAAAAACGAAGGTGAATTTATTATCGAGCCAGCTACCATAGAATATAACAATGAAATTGTAAAGTCGAATGCTATCAAATTAACGGTATCAAAAGCAATAGAAATCCCAAAAGACCCTAATAATCCTGAATATATTGCACAGCAAAATATACATTTGGTCGCAGAAGTGTCCAATTTAAATCCGTATGTGGGTGAAGGAATTTATGTGGTTTACAAACTATTTGTAAGTCAAAATATAGGTGTGAACGATTGGCGTGTAAGTGAATCTCCTCAATACAACGGCTTTTGGAATCAAGATATTGAAGTGACAGATACTAACGCACAAAAAGGGAAATACAATGGGGAAGATTACCGTTATTTAGTACTTAAAAGAGCCATACTAATTCCTCAAAGAGCTGGTGTATTAATTGTTGAGCCTATAAAAATGGACTTTTCAGTAGGGATTCCAACTGGAAGAGGAGATTTTTTTGGAAATATGATTACCAGAAATATTAGTTTCTCTACAGCTTCGGATGTTAGGACAGTTAGGGTAAAAGCCTTGCCTGAAAAAGGAAAACCACTCGATTTCTCTGGAGCTGTAGGAGATTTTGAGTTTAGTGTTACGGCTGATAAAAACGTATTAAAAGCCAACGATGCAGCCCAAATAAAGGTTGAAGTAAAAGGAAGTGGCAATTTAAAATTATTTGAAATTCCCAAAATAATTACACCGCCCGAACTGGAAACCTACACACCCGAACATAAAGAAGCGGTAAGCACTTCTTTAAGCGGTTTGCAGGGATCTATTTCAGATGCCTATACGGTAGTGCCACAGTTTAAGGGAAAATATAAAATTCCGGAAGTAACATTTTCTTATTTTAATCCAAAAGAACAAAAATACCATACGCTTTTGGCTGAAGCCGTTTTTGTGGAAGTTACAGAAGGGAAGGAATTGCCTTCATCTGCCAGTGACACTTCCTCATTTAAGAAAAATGTGGTTGCAAACGGAAATAATTTTAGATTTATAGCACTTGAAACAACGCTTAAACCAAATATAAAAAAAGATTTTTTACATTCTAAAGAATTTTATTTGCTGCTATTGTTACCGTTTTTAGCAATCCCAATTGGGATACTTATTGGAAAAAAACGCGCAAAACGTGCGGGAGATATTATTGGAAATAAAATTAGAAATGCCAAAAGACTGGCTCGTAAATATTTGTCTGAAGCAAAAAAACAATTAGGTAAAAAGGAAGCATTTTACGTAGCTTTAGAGAAAGCACTTCATAATTTTTTAAAAGCAAAACTGCAGATTGAAACTTCAGAAATTTCCAAGGAAAAGATTGAGGAATTATTACAAGATAAGGGAGTTGACGCCAATACTATTAAAGAATTAATAACCGTTTTAAACGATTGTGATTTTGCGCGTTACACACCAACAACAGATGTTATGATGAAGAATGAGTATGAAAAAACTATAGAAATATTAACCGAAATTGATAAACAGCTGTAATATGAAGAAGAGATTTGCTTTTATAATGGTGTTATTTTTTGGGTACATTTCTTTTGCGCAAACTCCTGATGAATTGTTTTCAAAAGCAAATGATTTCTATAAAAACGGACAATATTCCAATGCCATTCAATTGTATTTGGACATTGAAAAACAAGGAATGGAATCGGATGATTTGTTTTATAATTTGGGTAACAGCTATTATAAATTAAACAAAGTAGCACCTTCTATCTATTATTATGAAAAAGCATTGAAAATAAATCCAATTCACGAGGATGCTTTAAATAATTTGGCTTTCGCAAAACGAATGACCATTGATGTTATTGAAGACTTGCCAAAAACATTTTTACAACGATTTTCTTCAAATGTAATTCAAAAATTAACATACGATAATTGGGCAATATTGGCAGTAACCGCTTCATTTTTATCGGTAATCATATTTTTGCTGTATTATTTTTCATCTTCTCCAAAACAGAAAATATTTTATTTCAACAGTGCCATCTTAACTGTTTTTGTGATGGTTATCACGGTAACTTTTGCATTCAGCAATTATAAAACCACTCAAAAAACAAGAGGTGCTATTATTTTCGAGCAAAAATGTGATATTAAAAATTCGCCTTCATTAGATGGTGAAACTGTTTTTGAACTCCACGAGGGAACCAAAGTTTATATTTTGGATGAGCTTTCCAATTGGAAAAAAATTAAACTGGCAGATGGTAAAGTCGGCTGGGTAAACGCTGCCGACCTAAAAGAGATTTAATAACATTTAAGCATTCAAATGTCGCGTAAAATTTAATTGGTATAAGGCAATCTGTCAAGGCTTAAAGCCTAATTTTTAATAAACAATTCATCAATTTTTTGTTTTAATTCCTGCCCGTGAATATTAACGGCAATAATTTTTCCTGAAGCGTCAATTAAAAAATTAGTGGGTAAGGATGTTATTCCATATTCCATGGAAACTGGAGTTTTAAAGCCTTCAACAGTAGATACTTCTGTCCAAATCCTTTTGTCTTTTTCAATGGCTTTTAACCAATTTTCACGCTTAGAATCTAGCGAAATTCCATAAATTTCAAATCCGTCAGCCTTATAAGCACCATACAATTCATTAAGCAACTTGCTCTCGGATCTGCAGGGCGGACACCAGCTTGCCCAAAAATCAATTAAAGTATATTTTTTTTGAATGTTGTTAAGATTGATTATTTCATTAGAGCTGTTGGGCATTTCAATACCTGAAATAATGCCTCCAACACTTGTTTTCTCAAGCAATTGAAGTCTTTTTTTTAATTTTTGGGTAATTTTTAGAGTTGGATGCTTTTCTTCAAAATTACCAACCAGCACTTTCAAAAATGGTAAATTTTCATCTCCACTCCATCGAACTGATGTTGGATAAACGGCGATTGAAGTTCCCATTTTCTCCTTTACAAAATCCATTAATTCATTTAAATGCTTTTTGTAGTTTTCAACTTCAAGTTCCCTTAATTTCGTGATTTCTTCTTCATCAGCGTTTTCGCTTTGTAATGTTTTAATTTTATTTCTTACCGAATTTACCAATCGGTCTAAAGATTCTTTTCTAAATGTTTCATAATCGTTCCATAGATCGGTATCAACTGAGCCACTGATTTTTAATTGATCAATAGAAGATCCATTTATTAAAATATTTTGGCCTTTATCAATGGCCAGTGGAATTGTTTTTATGCCATCAAAAGTTAAGTTGTAAATGTTGGGTTCTAAAGAATAGTTCGAAATAAATTCGCCTTGGTCAGTCACTTTCAAAGTATCTACAACAATTGTTTTATGAGTTTGAATATCATCAATTACAGAAAGCACCAAGAAATTTTCTTTTAAACCCTGAACACTTCCGGAGATTGAAAATGAATGCTCCTTTTTTGAAGAGCAGCCTGCAATAAATAAAATGAAAAGCGATAGAATAAAATAGAAACGATTTTTATGCAATATCATTGAAATATATTTTAGAGTTTGACGGATAAATTTGAATAACCTAACATAATACTAGTTAAAAATGTCTTTTTCTTTTCCGTCTTCATCAACTTTTACAAACTCTGGAAATATGGTTGGTGCCAAATTTTTAAGGGGATTGTATAAAACAGCACTTTCCTGTTGATCATAGGATATAAATGGAATTTTATTGTTTAATTTGCTGAAAACTAATAATATAACGCTTAATAGAAGTCCTATTTTTAAGGCACCAAATAGTCCGCCAAGCAGCTTATTTAAAATACCTAAACTTGCAAAATCAGCTATTTTTGTAAATAATTTACCTAGAAAAGTTACCGCAATCACAATAATAATAAAAGTGATGGCAAAGGAAACCAAAGTGATATATTTTTCTTCCCATGAAACTCGGGTTATTAAAAAATCCCTTATAAAATGGGAAAAATGAATGGCCCCATAAATTCCTGCAATGAAGCCAACCAACGAAGCAACTTCTAAAAATAAGCCTTTAAACAAACCTCTTATAAAACCAAACAACAAAAGTGCCGTGATTAATATATCAAATGTATTCATATCTC
The DNA here is from genome assembly GCA_028696945.1 of Lutibacter sp. GTDB lineage: Bacteria > Bacteroidota > Bacteroidia > Flavobacteriales > Flavobacteriaceae > Lutibacter. Next base: position 8,991 of record JAQVGD010000044.1, on the reverse strand, counting down.
GATTTTTGTAAATATACATGAATCGATTTGTATATTTGCACAATAAAGGAACCGTAAAAAAATAATTCGCACATTTTGACTTGTTTTTCTGTCCTTTTTCTGCGTTGTAAAATCTTTAAATAGCCAATGCTATTCACATCATTTACGCCTTGGAAAAGAACAAAACTTCTGCGTCAATTCTGGGCACTTTATTTCTTTACAGTTCCTAACTAAAATTTTGAAATGTCAAGAGATAAAAAATTAAAAGAAGATTGGGAGCAAGTACTCAACATATTATCAGCTACTTTTAGTGAAGGAGAAGTCCTTAATTTAGATGCTATTATTTATTTAATTGGGGTTCAGGAATTGGGACAGGGCGTTAAAGAATTTAAAAAAGATGATAAGTTAAATTTGATGCACATAGCAATTTGCCGATTATTGGAGCCTTTTGGCTATTACGAATTTGATTTTTTTGACAATGACGGCTGGCCACATTACAAGTTTTTAGAAGAATTGCCTCCACTAAAATCGGGAGAGCAAACGGTTCTTATGAAAGAGGCGATTGTTTTGTATTTTAAAGCAAACAAACTCATTTAAGTCAACCCAAATTTTCCTTAAATTTGCCAATGTAAACTTTCTGTTTTTCTTGTTGAACTTCATTAATTTCCTTTCATTGGTAAAGAGAGAATTAATTTTGTTTGTAGTTTTGAAAGTTCAATAGCCAGTGATTTTCCAATGCCCGATGAGGCTCCGGTAATCCAAATTGTTTTATGGTTAAAATTCAAGAGTTTAAGTTTTTTAAAAAATAAAAATAGTTACTTTTGGCGTGATTAATGCCTTAATAATTCAAAAAAAAAGAAAGATGTTGAAAAAACTATTGATTGCGCTTTTATTTATTTCTGTTGGTGTCCAAAGCCAAAATTCAATTACGGGAATTGTGAATCCTAAAAACGACTTGCTGACACGAGTTATTTTGTACCAATTAAAAGGGGCGAAACAAGTATATATTTCAAATTCAAAATTGGACAATAATCAATTTAAAATGGAAATCCCTCAGGGATCTGAAGCGGGAATCTATCGTTTGTCTTTTAATTCAGAAGTTCCTGGTTATGTAGATTTTCTTTTCGACCAAGAAGATGTTTCCTTGAAATTTGACTCAAGCAACCTTTCTAATTCGGCAGAATTTTTATCTTCCGAAGAAAATAAAACCTACGATAATTATTTGGTTGAATCAACAAATTTGCAGCAAAAACTAGATTCTTTGCAAATTGTGTTTTTTGGGTTGAAGGACAAAAAACAAGATGAAATTACCCTTGATTTATACCTAAAAACATTGAACAATTATACCAATATTCAAAGTCAATATGAAACTAAAACCGAAGGAAAATTGGCCAATCATTTTATAAAAGCGACCCGTAAATATTTTGCGCCCACGCTTTTTGTTTCACCACAAGAATATTTAAACAGCGTAAAACAACATTATTTTGATTTCATAAACTTTAACGACAATATGTTGATGAATTCCACCTTATTTGGCGAAAAAGCCATTGAATATGTGTTTTATCTGAATGTTTCTGATGATTTTCAGGTTCAAAATGCGTTGTACAAAAATGCAATAAGTGAAATAATGCAAAAAGTTGGAGAAAATAATGAAGTAAAAAACGATATTTTAATTTCTTTAATATACGCTTTTGAGCAGTTTGAAAATATGCCTTTGCTAGCTTATACAATTGACGATTTTTACAGCAAATTACCTGCAAATCTTAAAAATGAAGTGCTTATTGATGATATGCAGTCAAAAATAAAATTGGCTGTTGGCAATAAAGCACCAGAAATTACTTGGGAGGAAGATGGTACGCAAAAAAAATTAAGCGAGTTGAATGGCTTCGAAAATTATATCTTGGTTTTTTGGAGTACCACTTGTTCACACTGTTTAAATGAAATTCCAAAATTGTATGAATTTACCAATGGAAATAACGCAATGCACGTGGTTGCAGTGGCTTTGGAAGATAACAAAACGAGTTTTGAGCAGTTTGCGGCAAAATTAACAACATGGACAAACATTTTAGGATTGAAAAAATGGGGAAATGAAATGGCCAAAGAATATAAAATCGTTGCGACACCTACTTATTTTATACTTGATAAGGACAAAAAAATTATTGCAAAACCAGCACATTTTGAAGATTTGAAGGCTTATTTTGAAAATTAAAAATGAAAAAAGGCATCTTCAAGATGTTCAATGGTAAGTTGATTCTCATTTTTTATGATGGCAATAATGTCAAATCTAACTTCTACCTCCAAATCTTTTGAGACCACATATTCATTAACGGCTTCCACCAGCATTTTAATTTTTTTTGAATTCACAAAATCTTGCGGATCACCAAAATAATCAGAAGAGCGGGTTTTTACTTCAACAATGGCCAAAACATTATTTTTTCGCGCAATAATGTCGATTTCCGCTTTTTTGTAGCGCCAATTTCGTTCCACAATTTCATATCCTTTTTTTTCAAGTTCTTCTACAGCGAGTTCTTCGCCAAATTCTCCTAATTCATTGTGTTTAGCCATTTTTTTAATTTTTTTTGCGCCGTATGCTATTTCTTTTGCGTTGTTTGCGATTAAGTTATTTTGCTATTCACTATTAACAAATTATGCGATTTATCCGCAAGTTTCGCAAAGTTTTTTCGCAAAGTTCGCTAGGTATTTTTTATTGATATTTAAAATTTCTCGCACCGTATGCGTATTTCATTTGCGTTGTTTGCGGTTAAGTTATTTTGCTGATTTATAACATTTTAATCTCAAAAACTATTGTTTCTTATAGAAATAAAACCTTCGTTTTAATTTCCCCAACTTCCAAAGTTACTTTTCTGCCTAAAATCAATGCGCGGTTATCTTCTATATGACCGACCGGGAAATTAAAAACCACTGGAAAATGATATTCCGAAACGCAATCTAAAATAATTTCTTCTGCAGTTTTGCCAAAAGGAATTTCATTATCGCGCATATCGGTCATTCCGCCAACAATCAATCCTTTTAAATGGGTAAAATAACCATTTCGTTTCAAGTTCATACACATTCTGTCGATATGGTATAAATATTCATCCAAATCTTCTATAAAAAGAATTTTACCATCGGTTTTTATAGCCGAATTGCTTCCCAACAAACTGTATAAAACCGATAAATTTCCACCAACAATTTCACTTGAAGCAGTTCCTATTTTATTTTTTTCAAAAGAAGAAATCTCATAAACCAGTTTTTTTCCAAAGAGGCTCTTTTTTAAGGTTTCTAAAGCTTGTTTGCTGTTATTTTTAATATTTATGGGCATTGTTGCGTGCAAAGTTTCAATGCCTAAATTATGGATGTGACTATGTAAAACTGTGATATCAGAATAACCGATTATCCATTTTGGATGTTTTTTAAATGTGGAAAAATCAAGTTTATCAATAAGTCGAACCGTTCCGTAACCGCCACGTGCGCACCATATTGCTTTAACTTTTGAATTGTTTAATAGTTGTTGAAAATCCGAAATTCTCTTTTCATCTGAGGCAGCAAATTGATTTTCTTCAGCACCAATAGTTTCTCCAATAATTACATTTAACCCCCATTTTTCCACCAGTTTTATGGCGGGAATTATTTTATCAGAAGAAATTTTTCTCGCCGTTGAAACAATGGCAACAGTATCGTCTTTTTGTAAATAGTTGGGTTGAATCATCTTGATATTTAATAAAATATAATGCAAATTACGAAAACCGAATCAACAATCCACTTTTCTGACAAACAATCCTTATTTTTGTGGCTCTTAAATAAATTTTGATGAACAATTCAAAAAAATCTGCCTCTTCGGCAGCCAAATATACCATTACGGCAGCACTGCCTTACGCCAACGGGCCGGTTCATATTGGGCATTTAGCAGGTGTTTATATCCCTGCCGACATTTATGCACGTTATTTACGCCTTACTGGAAATGATGCAATTTTTATTTGCGGATCGGACGAACATGGCGTTCCCATTACCATAAAAGCAAAAAAAGAAGGCGTTTCGCCACAAGATGTGGTTGATAAATACCATACCATCATTAAAAAGTCTTTTGAAGATTTCGGAATTTCTTTTGATAATTATTCACGAACTTCCGCGGAAATTCATCATAAAACCGCTTCGGAATTTTTTAGAAAATTATATGATGAAGGAAAATTTATTGAAGAAACCAATGAGCAATTGTATGATGAGGAAGCGCACCAGTTTTTGGCAGACAGATTTGTGGTTGGTACTTGTCCGAAATGTGGCAATGAAGAAAGTTACGGTGATCAATGCGAGAAATGCGGAACAAGTCACAATGCCACCGATTTAATCAATCCGAAATCGGCTATTACGGGAAATGTTCCCACAAAAAAAATGACAAAACACTGGTATTTGCCATTGGAAAAATATGAAAAATGGCTACGCGAATGGATTGTGGAAGGCCATAAAAACGACTGGAAACCCAATGTGTTGGGGCAAGTAAAATCGTGGTTGGATGATGGCTTGAAACCAAGGGCAGTAACACGCGATTTGGATTGGGGAATATCTGTGCCCATTGAAGGTGCAGAAGGAAAAGTATTGTACGTATGGTTTGATGCGCCTATTGGTTATATTTCTTCCACCAAAGAATGGGCTGCACGTGAAGGAAAAGACTGGGAACTGTATTGGAAAGATAAAAACACAAAATTAATTCACTTTATAGGAAAGGACAATATTGTGTTTCATTGTATCATTTTTCCGGCAATGCTAAAAGCTGAAGGCACTTATATTTTACCTGAAAATGTTCCTGCAAATGAGTTTTTAAACTTGGAAGGCAATAAAATTTCCACCTCTAAAAATTGGGCAGTTTGGTTGCACGAATATTTGGAGGATTTTCCCGATAAACAAGATGTGTTGCGTTATGCATTAACCGCCAGTGCGCCAGAAACAAAGGACAACGATTTTACATGGAAAGATTTTCAGGCCAGAAACAACAACGAATTGGTAGCCATTTTCGGTAATTTTATTAATAGAGTGATGGTTTTGACCGATAAATATTACAATGGAATTGTTCCTGAACCCAATGAGTTTTCAGACATCGACAATGAAACCTTGGAAAAAATGCAAAAATTTCCTTCCATAATTGGAAGTTCCATTGAACGTTACAGGTTCAGAGAAGCCTCGCAAGAGCTGTTAAATTTAGCGCGGTTAGGAAACAAATATCTGGCCGATGAAGAACCTTGGAAAATAATAAAAATAGATGAAGAACGCGTAAAAACAGTGATGTATATCGCCTTGCAAATTGCGAGTGCATTAGCTGTTTTGAGCGAACCTTTTTTGCCTTTTACATCAGCGAAATTGAAAAAAATATTAAATATTGGCACTAAAGAATTGGCTTGGAATGATGTTGAAGACAAAGAAGAATTATTGCCGCCAAATCATCAAATTGGAAAAGGCGAATTGTTGTTTGCAAAAATTGAAGACAGCGAAATAGAAGCGCAATTGGCTAAATTAGAAGCTACCAAATTGGCAAATATATCAGAAAATAGCGTTGTTGAACTTCAAAAGGAAACCATTGAATTTGATGATTTTACCAAATTGGATATTAGGGTTGGAACTATTATTGAAGCTGTTAAAGTGCCAAAAACTAAAAAGTTGTTGCAATTAAAAGTTGATGTTGGCATTGATGTTCGCACCATAGTTTCCGGCATTGCAGAAAGTTTTAAACCAGAAGATATCATCGGTCAAAAAGTGACGGTTTTGGTGAATTTGGCACCACGAATTTTAAAAGGTGTTGAAAGTATGGGAATGATTTTAATGTGCAATACACCCGATGGAAAGTTGGCGTTTATTGAACCTGAAAATGATTCGGTTGTTAACGGGGAACAGATAAGTTAAATGAGTAGTTTACAGTTTTCAGTCGCAGTAGGTAGTTAATTTTTAAAAGATTTTTGACTGAAAGTTGAAATTGCCAACAATTACTGAATTATACTCCGCTAGCGCGAGGGCATCACGTTCGCACCAGCAGTGGGTTTTTTGACTGAAAATTGAAATTGTTACTGAAAACTGAAACTGCCAACTGAAAACTAAAAACGAGCATGCAACTACTTAACTACATAAAATCCTTTACCAACCTTCCTTCAAAAGGAATTGAAAACACCATTCAATTGTTAAATGAAGATTGCACCATTCCTTTTATTTCACGTTACAGAAAGGAATTAACAGGTAATTTAGATGAAGTTCAAATTGGAGAAATTGTGAAGTACAAACTGCAGTTTGAAGTGTTGGAAAAGCGTAAAACAGCCATCCTGAAAGAATTGACCGCACAAGAAGTTTTAACAGATGAACTAAAACGGAAAATTATTTCAGCCAACAATTTAATTACTTTGGAAGACCTTTATCTTCCTTTCAAAAAAAAGCGAAAAACAAAAGCTGAAACTGCACGTAACCAGGGTTTGGAACCATTGGCAAAAATTATTATGGGTCAGCGTGCTGAAGACGTAAAATCTATTGCGTCAAAATATATTTCTTCTGAAGTTAAAACATTAGAAGATGCATATGAAGGCGCTCAGCATATTATCGCCGAATGGATTAATGAACGAACCGATATCAGAAATAGCATTCGTTATCAGTTGGAGAAATTTTCAGTTATAAGCACTAAAGTTATTAAAGCAAAGGAATCTGAGGATAAAGCACAGAAATATCGAGATTATTTCAATTTTTCTGAAGCTTTAAACCGCTGCCCATCTCACCGTTTGTTGGCTATTTTAAGAGGTGAAAAGGAAGGGTTTATCCGGGCTAAAATTGAAATAGATGATGAAAAAGCCATCGCTAAAATGGAAAATAGTATCCTCAGTTCAAAAAACGAATGTGCGGTTCACGTTAAATTAGCCATCCGAGATGCTTATAAACGATTGTTATTTCCAGCCTTATCGAATGAAATTTTAAATGTGACCAAAGAAAAAGCCGACGATGCGGCAATTCAGGTATTTGCCAAAAATTTAAAACAATTATTATTGGGAGCACCATTGGGCGAAAAAAATATTTTAGCCATTGATCCAGGCTTTAAATCGGGCTGTAAAGTGATTTGTCTGAATGCTCAGGGCGATTTGGTTTATAATGAAACTATTTATCCCAATGCACCACAAAATGATTTAAAAGGTGCTTCAAAGAAAATAAGTTCTTTGGTAAATTCCTACAAAATTGAAGCGATTGCCATTGGCAATGGAACTGCATCACGTGAAACGGAACAATTTATTAAAAACATAAAGTTTTATACTGAAATTGAGGTTTATGTGGTAAGTGAAGCAGGAGCGTCTATTTATTCGGCTTCAAAAATTGCACGAGATGAGTTTCCCAATTATGATGTAACGGTAAGAGGTGCTGTTTCAATCGGAAGAAGATTGGCCGATCCATTGGCTGAATTGGTAAAAATTGATGCTAAATCTATTGGTGTTGGACAATATCAGCATGATGTTGATCAAACCAAATTGAAAAGTGCTTTGGACAGCACTGTTGAAAGTTGCGTAAATACGGTTGGCGTAAACATCAATACCGCAAGTGAATCTTTGTTGAGTTATGTGTCTGGAATCGGTCCAAAATTAGCTGAAAACATTGTGGCATTCAGAGTCGAAAACGGTGCATTTACCTCACGAAACGACATTAAAAAAGTGCCTCGATTGGGCGATAAAGCTTTTGAGCAAAGCGCAGGATTTTTACGTATAAAAAATGGAAGAAATCCTTTGGATAATTCTGGTGTCCATCCCGAAAGCTACGGTATTGTTGCCAAAATTGCCCGAGATTTGAATTGCCATATTTCCGATTTAATGGGGAATAAGGAAAAACTTCAAGAAATCGATTTACAACGATATTGCACAGAATCAATTGGTCTTCCAACATTGAATGATATTGTTAAAGAGTTGGAAAAACCAGGATTAGATCCTCGAAAAAAAGCGAAAGTTTTTACATTTAACCAAAACATCACTTCCATAAACAATCTACGAGAGGGACAATTACTTCCCGGAATTGTAAATAACATTACCAATTTCGGATGCTTTGTGGACATCGGCATTAAAGAAAGTGGTTTGATTCATATTTCCAATTTGTCGGATACTTTTGTGAGCGATGTAAATGCAGTAGTAACGCTACAACAACACGTGATTGTGAAAGTGCTTGAGGTTGATATTGCTCGAAAGAGGATACAGTTGGCTTTAAATGTTTAGTTGTTGAAGCGTTTAATTTTCTCTTATTGTTTACCAATAATCCAAAATACAAGCTGCTAGCGCGAGCGTCACGCTCGTGTCTATTAGTCTCATTAATTTAAATCTATCTCCAAAATTGTTTGGTCATCATTTCCATAATTTCTGGCACTGCTAAACTTCCACTCTATTGGGTCGGTTACAAATCCTGCTTCAATTGGGTTATTATGAATATATGCCAATTTTTGTTCAAAAACTTTGAGAGACCAAATTTCAATTGGCTTATTATTTTGTTGCCAAAACTGCCTAATCTTAACATTACTGTTTTTCTTTCCAGCCCTTTCAAACATCCAAAGCAACCATTCTTTTCTGCTTTCTTGAGGATTCTCTTCAATTAGTTTTAATAATCGTCTTGCTGTAAAACCCTTAAAATCCCTTATTAGTCCTGACGGATCGTTAAATGCTGAACGAAATATTAAATGTACATGACTCGACATTATACAATACCCATAAATTTCCATACCTTTATTTTTCCTACAATAGTCCAATGATTCAATAATACCCCAAAAATAGACATCTCTCGTAAATACATCTATCCAATTCACTGTGGCAAAACTTATAAAATAAGCTCCGGATTTTTCACTAAATTTATATTTTCTGCTCATTGCTTTTTCTAGTAAAAATAAACAAAATGTATCCACCCCAGCAACTACATTATCCAAATAAGCTCTGATTGAAGTATTGAGGAAGAAGATTATGCAGTTCTGAAGATTTGGTGTCATTGATATTTTCAAGGACGTGATGCAACCATTTGGATGGA
>JAQVGD010000218.1 GCA_028696945.1 Lutibacter sp. | reverse complement strand
TTGAAGGGTTTTTCAATTAAACAAGTTTGATATGTTTGTGTATATTCTGCAAAGTGAATTAACCGGTAAGTATTATTGTGGACAAACACAAAATTTACAACACAGGCTTTTAAGACATAATAATGGACTTGAAAAATATACAAAACACGGAAAACCTTGGAAAATTATATTTTCCATTCATGTTTTTGATAGAAGTGAAGCTGTACAATTGGAGTCTAAAATCAAGAAAAGAGGAATTGCACGCTATTTAAATGATATTAATTTTAAGGCTCTAGTTTAATTGAGCGTTGATATTTAATTTCAAATCCATATTTCGGAGGTTTCAAGTCGGTTCGAACGTAGAAAATTCAATTATTCCCTTTAGGGTTAGGGTAAAAATAATTGAATTTTCGGCCCTTTGTTCTTTATTTCTTCCGTACAAAAAATAAATCAATAAAAATTTGTAAAAAAACAGCCAATTGATTTCCCTCATTTTTATTGAATAACCAATCATTTATCTTTGATTTCATATTTACTTTCAATTACAACTATTATATTATGAAAACCGATTATGAAATTAAAGAGGATGTTTTATCCAAATTGCCATGGCAACCTAACATCGATGAAACAAAAATTGGGGTTATTGTTGAAAACGGCGTTGTAACCCTTAGTGGTATTGTGGACAATTATACCAAGAAAATAGCAGCAGAAAAAGCAGCAAAAGCAGTAAAAGGGGTAAAAGCAGTTGCACTTAACATTGAAGTTAAATATAGAACTGAATACAAAAAAACCGACAAAGAAATTGCAAAAGCGGTTGTAAACGCATTAACTTGGGACACTTCTGTTCCTGAGGACAAAATTGCTGTGAAAGTGGAAGATGGCTGGGTTTACTTATCTGGAAAACTTAAATGGTTTTACCAGAAAGATGCCGCAAAAAAAGCAGTTGAAAATTTATTGGGCGTAAAAGGCGTTGTAAACAGTATTCAAATAAAACAAGCCGTGGAACCTTCTCAAATTAAAGAAAGAATTACCAAAGCTTTTAAACGTTCTGCCGATGTGAATGCCAAAAAAGTATCTGTTGTAGTTGACGGGTACACAGTAATTTTGCGTGGAACAGTTAACTCAATCGCTGAAAAAGATGAAGCCCAAAGAGCCGCCTATTTGGCACCTGGAGTTTATGAAGTAAAAAATGAACTTAAAGTGCAGTATCAAAGAGAATATGCTTAAACAATACAGCTGTGTAGCTATATTTTTGATTAAATTTTTTCTAGCCCTTACAAATGGTTTGGCGTGAGGGCTAATTTTTAAGTAACAGAAAATCTCAATAAAAACAATGTCATGCGTATAGTTTCCTGGAACGTGAATAGCATTAGGGCTATTATAAAAAAAGATTTTATTGAATCGGTGAAAAAAATGGATCCTGATATTCTTTGTTTGCAGGAAACAAAAGCAACAAATACCGACACTTTAAATGCCTTATTGGCTTTAAATGATTATGTTACTTACAGCAATTCAGCCGACAGAAAAGGTTATTCGGGCACCGCATTGCTTACTAAAAACAAACCGCTAAAAATCACCGATTCCGCATATAAGGTTGATGAAGATCAAGAAGGACGGCTTATTTGCGCGGAATTTCCTAATTTTTACCTCATCAATATTTATGCGCCAAATGCTGGACAAACATTGGAAAGACTCGATTATAAAAAGAATTGGAATTCTCGGTTTCTTGCTTATTTAAAAAAACTGGACAGGCTAAAACCCTTAATCGCCTGCGGTGATTTTAACGTGGCGCATCGCCCTATCGATTTAAAAAACGACAAGTCCAATTACAACAAAACGGCAGGTTATACCCAAATTGAGATTGATGGAATGGATGCCCTAATAAATGCCAATTTTGTAGATTCCTTTAGGTATTTCCACCCAAATGAAGTGGCTTATACCTTTTGGAGTTACCGTTTTAATGCCAGAGATAAAAATATTGGCTGGCGTATTGATTATTTTTTGATTAGCGAAAGGCTCATTAACAAAGTAAAATCTGTAAAGATACATCCTGAATTTTATGGCTCGGATCATTGTCCCATAAGTTTGGAGATCGATTTATAGAAAATCTGTTGACTGTCTTAAATCCACAAATAAAACACTTGTCATGAAGAAATTTGAAATTCAAACCCAATTAAAAGATAAAGGTATCAAAAGTCAATTATTGCTCGATGCTTTTGAAAATATTCCTACCACATTTTTTTTATCAAAAGAACGCTATCCGTTCACTTTTGAAAACTCAACTTCAGATGAAGAACTCATCAAAATAGAGCCAAGGATTTTTACAGTTGCAAAAATGCTAGAAAAATTAAAAATCAAAAAAGACGAAAAAATTTTAGCAATTGGTTTAGATTCTGTTTATGTAATGGCCATTCTTTCAAGAATATGCAAGGAAGTTTATACGGTTGAAGAAAATGAATCCTACGCAGACTGGGCACTGGAAGTATTGAAAAACATCAATATTACCAACGTTTTTATTGCCGTTGGCGATAAACATAAAGGCTGGAAAGAAAAAGCACCTTTTGACGTCATTCTAATAATTTCAGAATTTAAAGAAGTTTCAACACTATTAAAAAAACAGTTAAAAATTGGTGGGCGATTATTGGTCCCTATAGGTCCAGATTGGGCTCATCTCATATTTGAAATAATAGAAAGGGTTTCTGAAACCAACTATAATATTACAAAATTAAAAGATAATTTCCTTATGCCAAACCCTAAAATATTACCCGAAATAGGTACAGAAAATTTCCAGGATGAAGAAATTGTTGGTGAAATTAAAGCAAAAGCCCAAGAATTTAAAAGTCTTGAAGAATTTCCGATGGACAAACTTTTGGAAAGAATTGGTAATGCCCAAGTTGTTTTACTGGGTGAAGCTTCACACGGAACTTCAGAATTTTATCTAACACGACAAGAAATTACAAAAGCTTTAATCGAAAAAAAAGGATTTAATTTTGTTTGCGCTGAGGCTGATTGGTCAGATGCTGAGCAAATAAACAGTTATGTTAGAAATCAGCAAACGCAAAAAGATTGGGCACCATTCATGCGTTTTCCTCATTGGATGTGGAAAAATAAAGAGGTGCTTAATTTTGTGGAATGGTTAAAGGAATACAATGTGAAAAATAACAATGGAACCGGATTTTACGGATTAGACTTATACGGACTGGAAAATTCCATAGGATTGGTCATCGATTACTTAGAAAAAGTTGATGTCGATTTGGCAAATTTGGCAAAAACCCGATATTCTTGCATTACACCCTATATGACAGACCCCGCAGTATATGGTAAATTAGTTGTTAGCCACCAACTCGAAAGTTGTGAAAAAGAAGTTTTAAAAATGCTGGTTGAATTGCTTAAAAACAAAAATAAACTAAACCATTCGCCTGAATATTTTTATGCTTATCAAAATGCCAATGTAATTGTAGATGCTGAAAGGTATTATAAAGCCATGTATTATGGAAGTGCGGATTCATGGAATTTGCGGGACTTTCATATGTTTTACACCCTAAAATCATTATTGACTTATTTTGGATCTACTGCCAAAGCGGTTGTTTGGGCGCACAATTCGCACATTGGTAATGCTCTGGCAACAGAAATGTATTCACGAGGAGAAATTAATATAGGGCATTTATGCAAAGAACATTTTGGAGAAAATTCATATCACATTGGTTTTGGCACACATACTGGCACTGTTGCCGCGGCCCATAATTGGGGAAATGCTGTGCGCATTATAAAAGTAAATAACTCTTTACCAAAAAGTTATGAAAATCTTTGTCATAAAACACAATTAAATGCATTTACGCTGCCTTTACGTGAAAAATTTTCAGGAAAACGACTAAGAAATCTGCTAAATGCTCCAAAACTTGAACGTGCAATAGGCGTGATATATAGACCAGAAACAGAACGCCAAAGCCATTATTTTCAAGCGGTCTTACCTTCCCAATTTGATGAATATATATTTTTTAATAAATCAAAAGCGGTTACACCTATTACGAGCACAAATGTTGTTCCCAAACTTTTGGAAAATCATCCACTTTCTTTTATGGATTAATGGTATAAAAAAAATGAACTACCTCGACCCAAGGGTACGAGGTATCAAAACAATTTAAGCTGTGACTTGTGTATCTTTTGATACTGCTGATCTTTGCCTTGACTTTGAACATATTTCTTTATAACTTCTTCATTTGC
>JAQVGD010000217.1 GCA_028696945.1 Lutibacter sp. | reverse complement strand
CACTCGTTTTTAATAATCCATAAACTAAATATGGTTGTCTGCCTAGTTCTGCAGTGTACCAGCCAGTAATATTTGCAATATATGGAAAAGGCACTAAAAACATAATTGCCCAGAGCAGCGGCTTGTTTGTGTGCAATTTTTTTCTCCATAAAAAGAAGATCGCCAATGCCATCACTCCAATAAATATAGTACCCAAACCAACCATAATGCGGTAAGAATAATACAAAGCAGGAATATTACCCGGTAATTCTTCCTTTGTAAATTGATCCATTCCTGGAATTTGTTTGTTCCAATCTTGATAGGTTAAAAAGCTTAAAATGTTTGGAACAGCAATTTTATTATCTAATTTTTTTTCAACCATATTTGGCTGTCCAATTAGCACGATTTCTGCACCAGCTTCTTCAGTTTTAAAAATACCTTCCATAGCGGCAAAAGTGGCAGGCTGATATATGGCTACATTTTTAGCATTCCAATCTCCAGTAGGAAAAGCAACTAACAAACTAGAAATTAGTCCAAAAACTACTCCTGTCTTTAAAAACAGTTTACCGTGTTCTAAATTTTTATTTCTTAAAATATAAAATGCACCTATACTTGCCACAACAAAAGCAGAGGTAACAACAGAGGCAAGTTGATTGTGTAAAAATGCAGGTAAAAGCCAAGGATTGGTAAAGAGTGCAGAAAAATTATTGAGGACAAATTTACCGTTTTCTAAAATTTCATAGCCAACTGGATGTTGCATCCAAGCGTTTGTAGCTAAAATAAACCATCCGCTTGCCCAAGAACCTAAAAAAACTAAAAAACCTGTTAAAAAATGTAATTTTTGCCCCATTAATTTTTCGCCAAAAATAAAAAGTGCTAAAAATGAAGATTCCAAAAAAAAGGAAAATAGTCCTTCCATAGCTAACGTTTGCCCAATTATTCCACCAGTTAGCTCAGAAAACTTTGCCCAGTTTGTGCCAAATTGAAACTCCATCGGAATTCCTGTTACAACGCCCATTGTAAAATTAATGGCAAATATTTTCATAAAAAATATTGCCGCATCATTATATTTTTGAATTTTTGTTCTTAAAAATTTCCATTTAAAAAAAACGATCATTAAAGATAGTCCCATGGTTAATTGTGGGAATATATAGTGGAATGTGATAGTAAATGCAAACTGCAATCTATCGTAGAAAATCATATCTTCCATTTTGTGGATTTTTAGCTAAAACTAGTTTCAAAAATACAAATAAAAAAACAACTTTACGTAAGTAAAACTATATTAAGCAACCTTAAATATTGGTTACTTCTGCCTAAAATAAACAACTACAGGAACTCCAGTAAAGTTGAAAATCTCACGCATTTTATTTTCAACAAAACGCTTGTAAGGATCTTTTACATATTGCGGTAAATTCGCAAAGAACACAAACTGAGGCGTTGGTGTTTGCAACTTCGTACAAAATTTAACTTTAATGTATTTTCCTTTATTGGCAGGTGGCGGACTCGATTTTAGAATATCCAACATCACCTCGTTTAGTTTGCTGGTAGGAATACGTTTTTTTCTGTTTTCAAAAACTTCAACAGCAGTTTCAATGGCTTTAAAAACCCGTTGTTTTGTTAAAGCACTAATAAAAATGATGGGCACATCGGTAAATGGCGCAATTTCTTGTCTAATTTTGGCTTCATAATCTTTCATGGTATTGGTTTCTTTTTCAATCAAATCCCATTTGTTTACCAAAATTACAATGCCTTTTCTGTTTTTTTCTGCCAGCCAAAAAATATTTTCATCCTGACCTTCAAATTCGCGGGTGGCATCAACCACCAAAATGGCAACATCACATTCTTCAATCGCTTTTACGGCACGCATCACCGAATAAAACTCTAAATCTTCTTTAACTTTCGATTTTTTTCTGATTCCGGCGGTATCCACCAAATTAAATTCAAATCCAAAACGATTGTATTTGGTATCAACAGTATCGCGTGTAGTTCCTGCAATATCGGTTACAATATTTCTTTCTTCACCAATCAATGCGTTGATAAAAGAGGATTTTCCTGCATTTGGTCTTCCAACAACGGCAAATCGAGGCAAATCATGTTCTTCTACAACATCTTCCTCCATATCGGCAACCACAGCGTCCAAAAGCTCACCAGTTCCGCTTCCATTAATTGAGGAAAGCGTATAATATTCACCCAATCCAAGGTTGTAAAATTCTACGGCATCAGCTTCGCGCATGGAGTTGTCAACTTTATTAACGGCCAAAAAAATGGGCTTTTTAATTTTGCGCAGCATATTGGCAACAACAACATCCATCGGTGTAATTCCCTCTTCAACATCAACAACAAATATGATATGATCAGCCTCATCAATCGCAAGCCCAACCTGTTTTCTTATTTCTTCTTCAAAAATATCGCCAGACCCAATAGCATATCCACCCGTATCAATTACCGAAAATTCTTTGCCATTCCAATCACTTTTTCCGTAATGTCTGTCACGCGTAACACCACTTACCGAATCAACAATGGCGTCTCTTCGCTTTACCAAACGATTAAACAATGTCGATTTTCCTACATTAGGTCTTCCTACAATGGCTACAATATTACTCATGTGCTTTTAATTTTTTGGCAAAATTACGCTTTTTTATTTTGAAAATTAAGTTGTTATCAATTCTAAATTAACCAAGTAAAAAAAGCGGTATCATAAATCAGTACTTAAAGTTTAAATAAAAAATAAATGGTTAAATTCCATTACCGACAGCAATTTAATGTTAAAAATATTTTGGGTTTGCCCGTCTTTTTGGAGGGCGTTCCCCCGCCGAAAAGGCGGGGTCGGGCTATCGCTACTCGCTTTTTTTAGTTGCGAAAAGCAACAAAAAAAGAGCTCAAACATGCCGCTCAATCCCTAACGCAGCTTGGTTAAACAATTAAAAATCGAACTCTTTAACTATTTTCAACCTTAAAATCGGAAACCTTAAAACACTCATTAGAAATTAAATAGTACATTTCGATCCTGAAAAAAAATGATTTTACAATGATTGAAAAAAATAGCGAACTCCATTTACGTCCACGATTTAAATTGCATTTTAATGAAAGTCAGCAAAAACTGATCACAAAATTTCAAAGCAATGTAAAAAATACAAATTGTAACTATTGCGTTAAAGTGATAGACGGGCATATTGTTATTGATATTCCAGCGGAAGAAAATCATTTTTGGTCACCACAATTACACATTGAAATTGAGCAGGTTAAAGAAAATAAAAGCATTGTTAAAGGATTATTTGGCCCAAAACCGCAGGTATGGATATTTTTTATGTTTATTCATTTTGTCATGGCCATCGCTTTTATTGGATTTTCTATCATGGCTTATGTAAAACGGACCTTGAAAAGCGATTATAAAATGGCTTTAATCATAACTTTTGTCTTGCCAATTCTATGGATAGTGATGTATTTTTTGGGAAGATTAGGTAAAAAAAGAGGCCACCAGCAAATGGATGAACTTCATGGCTTTATGATGGAAACATTGAATAAAAAAGTGTAGTTTTTAATTCGGGTTAAATTCTTTTTTTAATTCGTTAAGAATTATGGATTTAGGGTTTTTAGAATTGGTTTTATTCAAGAAACGAATATTTAGTCTTTTTGATTTTTCAAGTAAAATATGATCAGTTGAATTTAAAATTTCTGCAAGTTCTTTTACCGTTATGTTGTTTCCAATAATTGAATCAATTCTATCTTCCGATTTGTATGTTTCTAATTTAATAGGCTTGTTTAGACCAAATTCTAAAATGTTGATTTCCAGAGAATAATCAGCATTAGTTGTTTTTGTTAGTTGGCTAGTATTGAAAAACAATATGCCAAAAGAAAATATAATTAAATTATACAATCCGTGTTGTAAAACGCCCCAAAAAAAGCCGAGTTTAAGCCTTAAGTAACCCAACGTAACACCTCCAATAAATTGAGGTAAAACAATAAGCGGAGCTAATATGTAAAAAAGTATATTATTGTTGCTGTAATTTGTAAGATGTACTAAGGCAAATAATATTGCGGACAAGTAGAAAAATACTCTAAAATGTTTAAGCCAAAGTGTTTTTACTTTATTGTTTGAAAGAAAATCAAAGAATTGAAATTATTAGTGTCCGATAAAAAATCCCTCAATAATTGAGGGATTTTTCGTATATAGCAGAATTAATCTATAACCAAAAATTCAGCTATGGGCAAAAGTACAATTTTTTTCGGACAGCCGATATTCA
>JAQVGD010000216.1 GCA_028696945.1 Lutibacter sp. | reverse complement strand
CCCAACAAGGGGTTAATAAAATGCAGGTTTTCTGCGGATTAGGAAACATTCTCGCTTTTTCGTAGCTTCGTAGCGTGGGACAATGAACCGTTTCAAACTCCTGCACTTTACCAACCCCCAGCCGTTAGCGTGCATTATGAAAAAATACAAACAAATATGGTATCTGCATTGCATTATTGATTTTCGTTGTGTTCCTGCGACGATTATTAGAAGGTTAGCACATTGTTAAGCGTGTAATCAGGCGTTCTATTCACAAGCCTTTTAAAAGCACACCGTTTCACCTAAAGATGAATAATATGCAGATACCATTTTTTTACTTATGAGTACAACTGAAAACAAATTTCTTTCAATAAAAACAAAGCAAGAACTATCATCTATCCTTGGATTAGATTATCATATACTTACATACAACTTATATAAACTAACAGATGACAAAAAGTATGTTACATTTAAAATTAAAAAAAGAGGAAAAGGTTATAGGAACATTATTGCTCCAGACTCAGGTATAAAATATATCCAAGAACTACTTTTAAAAGTTCTTACTAAACACTACCCTGTAAAAAACTGTGTTCACGGCTTTGTTGAAAGTAAGAGCATAAAAACTAATGCTCAATTACACGTTCGAAAGAAAATTATTGTAAATATTGACTTACAAAACTTTTTCCCTTCAATTAATTTTGGGAGAGTAAAAGGAGTTTTTGAATCATATCCTTTTAATTTTAACGATGAGGTGTCTACCACAATTGCACAAATTTGCTGTTATAAAGGCATTCTACCTCAAGGCGCTCCTACGTCTCCAATTATATCAAATTTTATTTGCAGAAAACTTGATAATGAACTAATTGTCTTATCAAAAAAGGGAAGATTTCATTATACAAGATATGCTGACGACTTAACATTTTCCACTAATATTCTACCTCTCCCGAAGGAGATAGGAACAATCACAGACAATAAACTTAAAATATCTTCGGAGTTATTGAATGTTATTAATTCAAATGGATTTAGCGTAAATAATGATAAAATAAGGTTCTCAAAAAAAGAAAATAGACAAGAAGTTACAGGCTTAATTGTAAATGACTTTATTAATGTCCGAAGAAACTTTATAAGACAAATTCGAGCAATGCTGAACGCTTGGGAGAAATATGGAATTTACGATGCGGCTAGAGAGCATTTTGATAAATATAATTATAAGGGAAAAAAAACCAAACATATTGAGTTATCATACCTAAATGAAATTGTAGGTAAGATATCATATGTTGGTATGATAAGAGGGAAGGATGACATTATATATCAGAATTTGCTTAAAAGAATCAAGAGACTAAACCCAAATGTAAAATTATCAATAATTAAAAGAGCTAGTGAGCAATCTGATATACCAATATTGTATGGTGAAGGTAAAACTGATTGGAAGCACATTAAGGCAGCATTGGATTTTTTTAAAAAACAAAAGGAATTCTTAGACCTAGACATACAATTTGAGACCTATGAAGATGGCTTAGAAATAAATAACATTGAATTATTAAAAATTTGTGAAATAACACCTAAAACAAAATTTAATAAATCAAAAGTAATATGTCTGTTTGACAGGGATTATAAGGGCATAAACTATAAAGTTGTTGAATTTGGGAAACATTATAAATATTGGGGTAATAATGTTTATTCAGTTCTTCTACCTATTCCTAAACATAGAGGATTTGAAGAAGTTTGTATTGAGCATTATTATAATGATAAGGATTTGACAAGAGTTGACAAAAATGGACGTAGAATATTTTTAAGTACTGAATTTGACCCAAAAACAGGAAACCATTTGAGCGAAAAACTAACATATCCTAACACTAATTATCTTAAGTCAAAATATCCTCGAATAATTGATAATAAAGTATTTGACATCGAAACAGGTAAAAATAAAGCTCTGAAAAAAGATGATTTTGCAAAAAACATTATTCAGCAAGAATCAAATTTCTCAGATGTTAGTTTTGAAAGTTTTAAAGAACTACTTTTAACACTTGATGAAATAGTAAAAAAATAACGCACGCTAACAAGGGGTGTACCCAATGTGGGGGATTTCTAGACATCCGGGGCAATTGAGCTCGCAGCAGTATTCTTAGCGGGGGATAAATCCGCTGGCGCCTTTCTCCCCCACTGGGCACACCCCCAGCCGTTAGGGGCAAGCTTGATAAAACACTGAAAATGAGATTTTACAAAATACTTGATAAAAAAACGGGAGAATTAATGATTTCTCTTGACCAAACTGAAGATGTTGAATTATGTAACCCCGAAGAATATTTTAAAAACCTTTTCATTATAAATAGATTGTTGTTTAGGGGTGTTCCATTCGATGAATTAAGTAGCAAGAAAAAACCTTCTGTAAAAAGTATGATGGTTTTTGAAAAAGCAATTAATGATTGGACTGAAAAATATAGGTTAATAAGAAATGTTAAAATACCACAGAGCCTAACTACTTTAATAACTGTCAATAAGAAAAATGAACAAAAGAAATTATTAAAAAGCTTAGAAATAACGCCAATGATTTTAACAAACTTCATTTTAGAAGCATCAATAAATTATGGATTTAAGTTTAGTCAGTACAAAGCAGAAATACTTCCTAAAAATATTGAAAAATCAAAAATGCCATTTGCAAGTGAAATATTAGAAAATGGTGAAGTAAAAATTTGGGGTAAAACAGAACTAAGCAAGGGTCAAATTAAACAAGCAATAGAACAAAGAAAAGTAAATATTGCAAAGTTTATTGAAAAAGAGGATGTTTGGCATTGCTTTTTTGCAAACTATAAAAGTTTATATGGTGAAGAAATCTGGCTGGGAGAAAACATAGCGCATTTTCATTATATTTCAAGTAGTTTTGGATTAACTAAGAAAAAGGTAATAGAAGAACTAAAATCAGGAAATTATCAATTAGGAAATATGCCTCATATTAAATTGTCCGAATTCTAAGTTAATAACATACAAAATGAAGTTTGGAACATTAAAAACAATTGAATTAAGGAAAGTGTGGGCTCACGAATCCAAAGATTTTTCAACTTGGTTGAGTAAAAATGAAAATTTAAATTTGTTAGGTAATGAAATTGGAATGCCACTTGAAATAATAAAAAGAGAAGCTCTAGCAGGCAAGTTTAGAGTTGATATTTTGGCAAAAAATACTGATAACAACGAAATAGTCATTATTGAAAATCAACTTGAAAATACGAACCATTCACATCTGGGTCAATTGATTACCTATAGTTCTCATTATGATGCCAAATCTATCATCTGGGTTGTAAAAGAGTTAAGAATTGAGCACGAAAAAGCAATTGAATGGTTGAATAAAAATCTTTCTAATGAAAAAAAAATGTTTTTAGTAAAAATTGAGCTTATAAGTATAGACAATTCACTACCAGCACCTAGATTTTCCTTAATTTCTAAGCCTTTTGGTTGGACAAATACTTTATTTAGAGAATCAAGTTTAATCGAAGACAGTCCCAAAGAGTTAATTGAACTTGAAGTACTTAGAAAAAGTATTGTAAAACCATCATTAATTGACTTCTTAAATAAATTTGTCACAATTGAGTGGAAATACTCTAAAAAGGAATTGTTCGAATATTATATGAAATCATATAAGAAAGATTGTGATTATTACGTATCAAATAAACATCAATTTAGAAAAGACCTGAACGCTTGGGCAGAACTTAATAATTTAATAATTAATAAGCATTTTCAAAATCCAATACAGAAAGGAAATCATAAATCTGGTGGAATTGAATATATTACATTTAACCGAAAAGATTAAAAGCCAGCCCCTAACAAAGGGTTGGTACAATACAGGCTATCAGTGGATTAGGTCACTTTTCGTTCCAATCCAGCTCGTCTCGTCTGGACGATGACGATGTTCCAATCGCCTGCACTGTACCAACCCCCGACCGTTGGCAACCATGGTGGACGAGAACGAAGCTGTAGCCCATCGGCAGCCTGTTTTTAACCGAAGCTGAATTGACAACATCAAAATTTGAGGGTGGGCTGAGAGCGTTGTGCTTGGGAAGGCGGCTGGAGAGAACAGGCCTTCGAGGGGCTAGAAAATATTTCGCCACCCTCGACCAGAATGGCGGATGACGCCTAGCCTGGTTGGTTTGCTAAGGGCTGCTTGGAAAAGTGGGGTAGAAAGCCCACGCTGAAGGGAGGAAAAGGCTTTTCGCATTATCGGGCTGAAAATGCAACTCTAGGCTGGAATCGAATAATGGATGTAATGAAACCCGCCCACGA
>JAQVGD010000215.1 GCA_028696945.1 Lutibacter sp. | reverse complement strand
ATCAAAAATAGAAAGCAGTTCAACAATATCTCGAAAACAAGGAACAGGAGTATTTCCATTCTCAAATTCTTAAAAATGACACACTATAACATAGACATGCGGATTTTAGGAGCTATCGGGAGAAAGGGCGTTTGATTTAGTCATTAAAGAAAGATATTTCTTAAATATAGCAAATCATTTTTTAACTTTTAGAACGAACAGGTCGCGACCTGCTTGTAAATATGCAATTAGTTCCTACAAAACTATTTTTAGCCCCACGGGGCGACCTGTTTGTCGTACAATTTTGATTGAGAGAAGTCATTTTTTAATGAATTTTTATCGCACAATAATAAAAACAGCTATTTCTCTAAGGGATAAATAGTAACGCTATATCCCAGCCAATTTTGTAGTTTGTCATAAATTAATTTCTGGTCAGCAGCAGAAAAATCTTTAATCCTAGTTTTATGCGAACCTTCTTTTAAAACCATTTTTAAGGCATTTACATGGGGTTTCGGATTTGGCGCACAAGTGCCCCAAGTATCGTATTCTCCGTAAATATATAGAATTTTGTTTCCTTTATTCTCCACAAAATCGCGCACTTCATTAATATAATTCGGATTATAGGTTAAGTCGATATTTTTAGGTGCAAAACGCTTATTTGTTGGTTCGTGCACAACTTTCAGCAAATCTTTTACCGGCGTGGTATCAAATCCGTAATAGCCCAATTCTGTCAAATGCTGATAGTAAGACGGTAACAATTCGTAGTATGTTTGGTCATTATAAAAAGAAATGCCAACAATCTTATTAATATAATTAAACATAGCTGCGGCAGTAGCATTTTCTAATGGAATGTCCTTGCAATTTCCGCCCCATTGCCAAAAAGAAAACGGAAATTCCAATACCGCGTATTCCAAAGCTTCTTCTGTAGAAAGTTCTGTAAAACTCATATTCTCTGTTTCTGCATAGTTTGTAATTTCACTTAAAACAGCTTCTCTATTCTTCAAAACCGCTCTTTGAAATTCAGCAATTTTCGCCCTGCACGAATCACTTCCCACAGATTTAATATGATTTTGAGTACGTACATCTTCCTGCCCATTAATAAGTGGTGCCACATAAGGCACAGCCACATTAACATCCCAAGGATATTTAGATTTATAAATTAATGCCGTTTCGCCACCTTTGCTAATTCCAGTTGAAATCCATTTTCCTGTGTATAATCTTTTCAATTTGGTCACCAAATTATGATAATCTTCAATGGCCTGGTCATTTTTTAAATACTGCCAAGGAATGGTATCTGGGCGCGATTTTCCATAAAAACGGTATTCCACCTGAACCTGATTTCCTTTAAATATTTTGCTTAATTCATAAGTGCTGGGATTTGCCGTATAGCCTTCAGTAATTATTACTGTTGGCTTTTTTGTAGCGGTATGCGATAAATAAACATAATGCTTAAATGTACCCGCTGATAAATTTTTATGGTCTAACGGCTCATTCAACACTATTTGATAGGCTTTTGTAAAATGATCCTTTGCTTCTAATGCAGTAATCTCTGCATCAGGAAATAATTTTTCAAGTTCTTGTTGAAAAGTTAGAATTTCAATGGGTTCTAATTGTACTCTACATCCAGCAATTGAAAAACTTATGGCTACAAATAACAGGAAGGTCTTATAAAATTTCATATTAAACTTTTAATTTTTTTTAAAGGTAAGCCTAGATAGGCACTACGCAACATACTTTTTTAACTTACTTTTATGTTATTCTAACAAAAATAAGTATAAATATAGTCATGAATTTTTTAATCATTACATTTAACAAAAGATACCTAACTAATGAAAAATATTGTACTTATAGATGATGATTTTATAAATGAAAATACTCAATTTTCAGAACTTATTACCAAAATCAAAAGCGCTTTTGCATCTTCAAATATTCAAGTTCCAATGCGTCACCACCATGATTTTTCAAATCCTAAAGAAGAAGTGGATTCCACTCTTTTGTTAATGCCTGCCTGGAACCCAAGTAAAGTGGCAGGCGTTAAAATTGTAACGGTAAGCCCTAATAATGGCAAATTTAACTTGCCATCAATTCAAGGAACCTATATTTTTTTGGATGCGCATAAAGGAATGGTAAAAGCGATTTTAGCAGCCAAGTCATTAACAGCAAAACGAACTGCGGCAACTTCTGCATTGGCATCATTTTATTTATCAAAAAAAGACGCTTCTTCATTATTAATGATTGGAACAGGTGCGCTCTCTAAAAACTTAATTTTAGCACATGCCAGTGTTCGTCCTATAAAAACAGTTTATGTTTGGGGGAGAAATTTAGAAAAAGCACAAGCCATTTGTAAAGAGATAGGAAATGAAACATTTTTAATTGAAGCAGTTGAAACTATCGAGGAAATTATTTCAAAAGTCGATATTATTTCTTGTGCCACACTTTCAAAAACACCGCTGGTTTTAGGAAAATATTTAAAAGAAGGTCAGCATGTCGATTTGGTTGGAGCTTATAAAAAAGACATGCGTGAAGCTGATGACGAAGCCATTAAAAAATCACAAATCTTCGTTGATACTTTTCAAGGAGGACTGAAGGAAAGTGGCGATATTGTAATTCCGCTTCAAAACGGAACAATTAAAGAAAGTGATATAAAAGCCGATTTATTTGAATTATGCTCAAATAAAAAACAGGGAAGAAAATCGGGTTCTGAAATAACCTATTTTAAATCGGTTGGTCATGGATTGGAAGATTTAACCGCGGCAACTTATTACTATAACAAATATATAAATGAGTAAAACCTATCAAAACATATTAAAAAAAACTGAATTTACACCAAACAAAGATTGGTTGCAAATTAAAACAATTGATATGCATACGGGCGGTGAGCCTTTGCGTGTAATTGTTGAAGGATTTCCAGAATTAAAAGGAAATTCGGTTTTAGATTACAGAAGGTATTGCAAAGATAATTATGATTACTTAAGAACTGCATTACTATTTGAACCTCGCGGACATGCAGATATGTATGGCTGTATTTTATTGCCTCCAAATGATGAAGACGGCGATTTTGGAATTCTTTTCTTACATAATGAAGGGTATTCTACTATGTGTGGCCATGCCATTATTGCAATTTCAACTTTAGCGGCTGAAATGAATTGGATTGAAACAAAAGAAGGGGATAATATTTTAAAAATTGATGCTCCCTGCGGTAGAATTACGTCTTTTGTAAACATAAAAAAAGGCAAAGTATCTGGAGTTCGTTTTCATTGTGTGCCAAGTTTTGTTGTTGGTTTAAACAGAACCGTTAAAGTTGAAGGATTGGGAATGGTAAACTATGATTTAGCTTATGGTGGTGCTTTTTATGCTTATGTTGATATGAATAAAAATAACTTCAACTTTAATTTAACGTCAGATTCTTACAGAACAATTATCTCTAAAGGAATGGACATAAAGCATGCTGTTATGAAACAGGATAAAGAGATATTGCACCCTTTTGAAAATGATTTGAGCTTTTTATATGGAACCATTTTTATTGGAGATCCTCTACATAAAGGTATTGATAGCAGAAATGTATGTGTTTTTGCTGAGGGAGAAGTAGATCGCAGTCCAACTGGTTCTGGAGTTTCGGGCAGAATGGCAATTCACAAAGCCAGAAAGGAAATTAATTTTGGCGAAACTATGAGCATTGAAAGTATCACAGACTCCGTTTTCATTGGCTCTGTTATTTCTGAAGAAGATTATGGTCCTTTTACTGCGGTAATTCCTCAAGTAGCAGGAACTGCACATATTACTGGAATGCAAACTTTTGTAATTGACCCAAGTGATCCAATGAAAAATGGATTTCTTTTAAGATAACAGCAATTTTAGTTACTTTAATTAAACCGCTATTTAAAGCGTGTCCCTAATAATTAACGATGAATTATTTTTAATTCGGGAAATAGCATTACTTAAAACCATTTCAGCCAATAGTTTACCCATTCCTATAAAGTCTGTAGAAATTGTAGTCACACCATTTTCTACAACTTCTTTCAAAGGTGTATCATTATATGAAATTATTCCTAGATCTTTACCTATTGCCAATTTATTCTTTTTGGCATTTTTAATAATTCTAACTAAATCTCTGTCTTCAGGAATAATATATACTTCGCCTTTTTTAGCTTCTCTAGTATTAAAATATTCAATAACTTCATGGTCAAATGAATATTCAGCACAAAAATCCTCAAAACCATATAACATACCCATAGGTTGATTAATGGTGCTAATAACTAAAATTAATTTAGAATATTTTTTTAGCAAATAATTTCTGGTTTTTAATGCATTGTATA
>JAQVGD010000214.1 GCA_028696945.1 Lutibacter sp. | reverse complement strand
ATTTTATTTGTTTTCCAAAGATTCAGTGGTTATTTTTAAAAAGGAAATGAAAGAAGGAATTCACCAAATGCATTTAAAAAAGATTCAAGATGAATGGCTAATTACTGGCGATACAGGTATTGCGGTATTGGTTACTGGAACGGGCATTACGATGAGAGATGCCCAAAAAATGATGTATAATCGCATTGGGAATCTCATTGTAAACAACTGTTATTACAGAACAGACATTGGTGATCGCTGGCTTGAAGATTCTGACAAGTTGATGTCTTGGGGGCTTTTGTAGAAAAGTGCCTAAAGTTTGGAGTACTTAGAGTTTGGAGTACTTAGAGTTTGGAGTGCCTAAAGTTCGGAGTACTTAGAGTTTGGAGTGCCTAGAGTTTGGAGTACTTAGAGTACCGAAAGTTAAAAAAATTAGTGTAACTCTGTGCTACTCAGTGTAACTCTGTGTAACTCTGTGAAACGATTATTACACTAAGATTCACAAAGAAATACACTAAGACTCACAAAGAAATATTTAATATATGAACATCCAATTTAGCAACGCAACCGAAAGTCCGGAAAAGTTTTTTAACATATTGCCTTATGATTGGCAAGTTCTTATTGTTCCACATTGGGAAAGCTACAAGGACGCTGCAAAAATTTATGTTTTAAAAGAAAATGATGAAGTGGTTGCTGGCGGACTTGTTTTCTCTAAAAGTCTTCCTGATATGAGCGATTTTGAGCAATCTTTACAATATTTATTTTCTGAAGGCTATTTGTATATTGGCTTTATTTGGGTTCCGGAGCACAAAAGAAATAGAAATTTAGCATCACAGTGGTTAACTTTACTGAAGAATAGAAATCCAAATCAAAAGTATTGGCTTACCATTGAAGATGCTTGGCTAAAACATTTCTATGAAAAAAACGGATTTAAATTGATTAAAGAAAGTAATGATACCAATGAAAGGGAATGGTTGTTTACTTTTGGTTAAAAAGTTGAAAATTTTTATAAATTAGGCAATTGACCTATTTAATAAATGAAAGCAAAAATAGAAAACTTTGAACTATCTCCTATTACCTAATATTTCAGAACGGACAGGTCGCTATCTATCCCTATTTTCGACATTCAGAACGGACAGTCGCGACCTGTCCCTACATTCAATTGTGACTCCACCAGGATTATCTGCGATGTTCCTGATAAAAGTCTGCTTTGAAAATCAACAAAAGAAAAACAGCTTGCAAAAAAAATAAAGCGAGCTTTGTTTTTTTGGCTCGCCTTATTTTCCAGAACGGACAGGTCGCGACCTGTCCCTACATTCAATTGTGACTCCACCAGGATTCGAACCTGGATCTAAAGTTTAGGAAACTTTTATTCTATCCCTTGAACTATGGAGCCGAAAAATAATTTATACTTTTTCCCCGAATAGCGCCATTAATTGTTCCCTGTTTAAAGAAGTGCTAATTCCCCTTGTTTTGCTGTTCAAATTATTGTGATTGATGTTTAACCACATCTCTCCTCTAATCTTTCTATACTCAAATTTTACCACAGTATCATGGTCTGTTTGAACAATAATTTGGTGGTTATTATCTTTTTCAAAACCCTCTATAATCAGGTTATAAACAGTTTCTTTATTTGGAAAATTAAATGCTTTTTCAATAGGATTGTTTCTCGAATTCACATCAGAGTAAACCCACCAAAATAAATTATCCGTTTTTAATAGCTTTACAAAGTTCTTTCCATTCTCTACACTCCCTATTTCTTGTCCGAAAATTGAACATGAAATTAAAAGGAAGCACAGCAGTATTTTCATTTGCATAATAAGATTCAAATTAAGTGTCCAAATATAGGCAAAAATAAATACGAACTCTTATGGTAATCCTGTTTTTTACTCCCCGTAAAATAATTCAACGTTATCTTTAGAATTGCATTTTTTAGATTAAAATAAAATTGATTGTTCTTATGAAATATTTAACAAATACCTTCCCAATTTCCCAATTTTCAGCGGAAGAAAAAACACAGCCGATAATTTTTTAAATAGTATATTTACCGCAATTAACCAATGACCAATATGCCAAAACAAACATTGTGGGGTTACCCAAAAGGATTGTATATCTTATTTTTTACTGAAATGTGGGAGCGTTTTTCGTATTACGGAATGCGCGCCATCCTTATTCTTTATTTAACCACCAAAACTACAGAAGTAAATGCTGGATTGGGTTGGGACAAAGTTTCTGCTTTGGAATTGTACGGTTGGTACACTATGATGGTTTATGTGATGTCGGTTCCTGGAGGTTTATTGGCCGACAGGTTGTTAGGTCAGAAAAAAACAGTAATGCTCGGCGGCTTTTTGCTGTGTATTGGTCATCTTATTCTGGCACTTGATGCTTTGTGGGCGTTTTATACTGGAATTATTTTTATCGTTTTCGGGGTTGGTGCATTAAAACCCAACATCTCAACCATGGTTGGCGGTCTCTATCAAAAAGGTGATTTTAAAAGAGATTCGGCTTTTACTATATTTTATATCGGTATTAATATTGGTGCTTTCGCGGCACCTTTATTGGTTGGTTATGTAGGAGAAGTCATCAATTGGCATTATGGTTTTGGTTTGGCGGGAATTGGTATGGCTCTAGGGCAAATAGTCTATTTATGGGGACAAAAATATTTAACAACTGTAGGAAATTTTGTGCCAATTCAGCGTGAAACTGGAACAAACAAAAAAGTACCGCTTACTTCTGTTGAAAAAGACCGATTGATTGTGTTGATTTTATCCTTTATTATTGTGATTGTATTTTGGGGTGCGTACGAACAAGCTGGCGGATTGATGAATTTGTATGCCCGCGATAAAATTGACAGGATGTTATATGGTTTCGAAATTCCCGCAAGTTTTTTGCAGGCTTTGCATGCTTTTTATGTGATTTTATTTGGAGTTCCCGTTGCTTTCTTTTGGACAAAGTGGCGAAAAAAAGGAAAAGAAAGTTCTTCGCTGTTTAAAATGGGTGTAGGAACCATTATTACTGGTTTTGGCTTTTTATTATTGGCTGGAGCAGCGATAGAAACCGCTTCATCTTTAGATGGAAAAGCTGCCATTTACTGGTTGTTTGGTGCTTATCTTTTGCACGTTATCGGTGAATTGAGCATTTCGCCAGTTGCCTTGTCGTTCATTACAAAATTAGCTCCTTTAAAATATGCCTCATTAACAATGGGTGCCTATTTTATGGTTTCAGGACTGGGAAATAAACTTGCAGGTATAATAGGAGAAGCAGCTCAAAATGCTGGCGAATACACTATTTTTATGGGTGTATTTATATTTTGTGTTTCCTTTGGAGTACTTTTGGTTGTTTTTGTTAAAAAGTTAAAAAAATTGACTCACGGTGCTGATGATATAGATCCTGAAATTGTGTTTGTTGAAGCAGAATAAATTATTAACCATACAAAAGTATGTAAAGAAGATAAAAGACTATCGCAATAGAAATCTATTGTTTATCCCGTTTTTTTTCTCAAATATTACCGTCTGTTTAATCATAAAAAATGACTAAATCCGAGGCTTCTTTGGGTTGTCTTTTTTATAAATATCTATGTTTTTTAATCTCGATGGCCAAATAATTTAGTTATTAATGTTGCATATCTCGCAAAAAATTATTATATTTTGCATCGAATGAAGCACGCTGATCTGAAAATCGAATTAGATTTTTAGTGAAATAGCAGAAATCAGGAAACCCCAAGAAATCCTTATCAAAACAGATTTACGAGAAACCAGCGTGTGGCTTATAGACTCATTTTAACAAAAATAACGACATGGAAAAACTGGATTTAAATAAAATAGAATTGCCATTATCAAAAGAAAAATTCATTAAATTAAATAAGGCCATTAAAGCAGGACGAATTAGATGGAGAGATTTGTCAATGGAATTAACTTATGCCTATCAAGCCTTTTGGAGGTCTGAAAAGTATAAAAATTGCGAATGATAAATACCAATATTCTTTCATTGTTATCCGATAAAAATTTATATAAAAGGCTCTAGTTTAATTGAGCGTTGATATTTAATTTCAAATCCATATTTCGGAGGTTTCAAGTTGGTTCAATCGTAGAAAATTCAATCATTCCCTTTAGAGTTAGGGTAAAAATAATTGAATTTTCGGCTCTTTGCTCTTTCCCTATCCCTCGTATGTTTGTTTCAAGATAATTTTAAAAACTAAACCACTATGGACTGCAAGTCCATAGGTTTCTATGAAGAATGAAATTCTTATTCCAAAATAATATTATCATCACTATCTTTATTAGATGGATTTCTATGATGCTCAAGATAATCTTGAA
>JAQVGD010000213.1 GCA_028696945.1 Lutibacter sp. | reverse complement strand
AATGCAGCCTATTTTGGGAACAAAAAAAATACATACCGTAGAGGAAGATTTCAGCAAGAAAATTATGACCAAAAACAAAATGCAAGAGGATTTTTTAGGCAAAAATAAAGCCTCTTTGGTGCTGAAAAATGAAAATTCCAACGGCATGGAGCTTTTTTTAGAAACCTTGCTGAATTTGTTTGGACAGCTTAGAAGTGTTAATACTACAGGAAATATCAGATTGACCCAAAACATAGTAAAGCAGGAAATTATTAAACAAATTAAAAATAATATTTCTGTTTCTGCCAATACCTATAATTACAGCAACGTTACACAGTTGTTTCAATCTTTTTCTTCTGAAAACAGTTTTAGCAACAATGAAGCCATAGAAAACGTAATAAATGTAATTGAAAGTGAGTTAAAAAAAAACTACTTAGGTAGTATAAATGAAGACGCAACAAAAAATTATTTAATTAAAAATGAACCAAAAAATAGTGTTTCAAAGAATTTGTGGCAAAATGTTTTAAAAAAGAATTTAAGCAATTTCAATGCTTTTTATAAAGGGGAAAATGCTAATTTTTTTAGCCATAGCCAGCAGTTTTCACAACAAAACATCAAAAATTTTACCGACCAAAATAATGAATACCACCAAAGTAACTGGAATGAAAGTACAAAAAACTTTGTTGAATATTCAACCAATGTTTTTGCTGCACCAAGGGGAATACAAAACTTTACCACAACCGAGAGCAGTGTAGAAACTGTTAGAGAAAAACGGACGGTTGGGGGAAACAAAATTCTCCAAGTAACAACGGCGGACCATGAAAAAACTGTATTTTTAAAAGCACCAGGGAACTCTGTTTTAAACAATCAACACATATTTAACACCCAAAACAGCAACTATTTAGCGGAGCTTAATAGACAAATTAATTTTGAAACAACGGGTGTAGAGGAAAACTTTTATAAAAATTATGTGCAGAAATTTACTAGGTCAGAAATAGGAAATTCATTTTTGAATTTCATATTTAACAGAAATTATAACAGCAGTAATTATAATAGCAGTGTTTTGTTGAAGCAGAAAAACAAAACAGTTTCAGAAGCTAATGTTTTAAGGCTTTATCCTACAGAAATACAACAAGCTTTGTTTTATGGGAACGAGTTTAACAATTACACTACCCATAAAAACCACCAAGAAGTAAACAACTTTTTGGAAAACCAAAGGGTTTTTAATAATTCTATTTTAAATTGGAATTTACAAATTTCTTCGCTTCAGGAGAACTTTTTAAAAAGGGATACCAATACCTTTACAGGGACTTTCTTTGGAGATAAAAATTACTTATTTAATGAAATTTCACAGATACAGCAACACAGCAGTAATAGGATTTACCATAATAAAAAAGGGTACAATATTAGTTTTGAACAGAATCAGCAATTTATTGAGAATGAAATATTCCATAACCAAAAGCAGACTATATTTAACCCAAAAGTCCAAAATTTAGTTAGCAATTCGTTTGGTAAGGTTTATTTCAACAATAAAAATGAATATGGTATAAATAATTATTCTATTTTAAATAATTCTAACTTAACAAACCAATTAACTTATTCCTACATCAAAAATATTTGGAAAAAACAAGGCAACAACGCCCAATATTTATTGAAAAAAGAAGAAAGCAGAAATATTTTAACACTATTCAATTTCAATAATGAAAAGCATCTTGTTAAAGAACAAAGCCTTACGTACAAAGAAAATGGAGTGCCAGAAGAGGGCAAAAGCGATTATGTTTTTAAGCCCTTGCTAATTGAAAATGCAATTGAAAGAAATAAGTTTTTTATCAAAAATACAGCTATTTTTTCTGGAATATACAATTATAGTGAGGAGTTTCATAACCAAAATATTGTTAAGAAACGAACTCCAATTAGTATAGGGATAAATGGTGATAGTCAATTTTCTTTCAAAGAAAATTTTTACAAAGAAATTGACCCAAATACCACTGTGTTTGAAAATAAGACCTTTAACAAGGCTAATATTTCTTTTGTACAAAGGTTCTTCAAGCTAAATGCTAGGGAAATGGGCAACGTTTTACATCAAACAACCATTGATGCTGGAAGTGAAACCCAGTTAATTACTGATGTTTCTAAAAATAGGAACAGTTTTTTAAGCAATTATTTTAGGAATAATTTTTACATAAATAAGCAGTTGGACAGCAATTTATTTAGTACACAAGAGAAAAATTACATAGACGTTTACGAAGAATACAAAGCAGAAACTAGCAACATACAGTTTACACAGCAAGAAACCTATAACAGTACAGAATACAAAACGAATAAATTATCCCCAAATAATACTTCGAATTTTTTAACAAGATGGATAAAAAAATATGAAAGTGCGGTTAAGAATAAGCTTTTTCTTTCTAATTCCTTTGGATTTACAGATGTAAAAAATCAGAAATTTAATTTCTTGTTAAATGTAAGTTCAACAGTTATAAACAGGGAAGAGGATGGAGAAAAAAGAAATTTGCTTTTTTGGGAAAGGCTTTTGCAACCAATTGAATTTGCCACAGAGGGCAGTGAAATTTCCCTTTACTATGGAAACAAACCTATTGGCAGGGAAAAATTAATGGGATTTTATCCTTTAATTAATAAAAAATACAATTATGCTGTGTATATGGGAAAGGCAAAGTTTAAAAGCGTTCAGCAACTTTTGCATAATGAACCCAATAATATAAACAAAGCAACAGAAGTAAGTTTATATTTTACAAGTAAAAACAGTTTATTGGTATCTTCAGAGGAAAACCAAAGGCAAGAAAATGTTTTTAGTTCCGTTGATATTTACAATAGCTTAAATAGAAATATAGAGCCATTAAAAACAGTAAAGGGAATTACTAAAAAGAAATATTACCATACAACTGACTATACTGAAACTGCAACAAACCGATTTTTGACACAGATTTACCAGAAAAACAGGCTTTTTTCCATTACAAATAAAGAAAATAAAATTCTGGTGGAAGGTGAAAGCCAAAAGCAAGGCATTGGAGGCAGAAACAGCTTTTTAAACGGACTAATTAACACAAGTTCAGTGGAAAATACAGCTGAAACGGACATTTCCAAGGGTACGGATTTTAATTTTACCAGTGCTTTAAAACCTACTTCATATGGTGGTATACCTGAATTTGGCGGTTATCCTGTTGAAGTGGACTACAAGGAACAGCCTTGGGAAGAAAACAACAAAAAATATATTGAAAATTACGAAGTGAAAAATAGTATTATTCACAGAACCAAAACAGAAGAAGTGAAAACTGAACAAGAGATAGAAGAGCAAATTAAGAAAAGCGTTTTGCTTGAGGTGGAAGAAAAGATTACTAAAAGACTACTTTCCTTTAAACAGCAACAGGCGAAGGAAGAGGAAGAAAAGCGGAAATTGGATTTACTGCAACAAGAGAGTATTGAAAAGAATGATACAAATTCAGTTTTAAATGCAGTTGAGGATATTGACATTATTTATGAAAAGGTTTACGAAAAAATGGAACGGGCGTTACGCAGTGAAAGAAGAAGAATAGGCAGATAGCTAAGGTTGTGATTTAATTGCTGAATGATTTAATGAGTAAAGGAAAAGACTTGCTTTCTCAAGAGGAAGCAGCACCTGTAAAGGCTCAAATTATTATTAAAAAAGGCGGTCAGTTTAAAGAAAGTGACGACATGATGGGCAATATGCTTTCGTCTTTGGGTTTATCTTCCGAAGATATGGGTGATTTGCTTGCCCAGCATGATGATTTGATGTCGGCGGCTGGAATTGACAACGAAAATTTTACTGGCTACAAAGACAACGAAGTTATTAAAGTTCAGATGAACCCTAACAGCTATACCATTAAATCTAAATCCAACTTCAAAAGCGAAAGCATGGGTGGATTGAAGCCAGACAATGCTACCTTTGGCACTTTTACACCTGCCCAGCCAAGAAATCTTTCTGTGAAGCTTTTTTATGACACTATGCTTCAAGCAGATTATCTGGATAAAATTAAGGATGCAGGGCAAGGTGTTGTAAAGGCACTGTCGTCGTCAACGGATTTTATGAGTGCAGGCATGGGTTTGATGAAGGTATACCAAAAATTTAATGGCAAAGAGGATTTGCAAAAGCTGTATTTAGAAAAGCTTTTATGCCTAACCCGTGTTCTTCAAGGAATTAACACGCCGCCTTTGGTTTGTTTTAATTACGGCAGTGTGGATTTTGAGGGATATGTGAAGGACGTTAGTGTTGAATATAAAAGGTTTAACAAGGTTGGGGAAGTAATACGTGCAGAAGTTACACTTTCTATTGAAGAATCTAA
>JAQVGD010000043.1 GCA_028696945.1 Lutibacter sp. | reverse complement strand
AAATTGAGCAGTTATTTATTTTACCATATTTATAAAATAGACTCCAACTAAAACCACAAAACTTTAAATTTCAAAACAATAAAAAAAAACATGTAATTAAAATTCTTAAAGCACCAACTTCAATTGTCGTTAATCCTATCGAGGTTTTTTTCATTGAAATAAAGGAACTTACATAAATTGAGGAGAGAATCATTGAGTAAATCCAGCTTAATTTCCTATTTTCCATTGTAAAAATAAAATGAAAATTGCATAAATATTCGGATTTCTTATTATTAGTTTTAACTTTGTAAAACCAATTAAAAAGAAACCAATTATGAAAACTACAATTTCAATTTTAGCAATAGCTTTTATTTTATTTTCCTGCAATGATGCCAAAAAAGAAGTTCCCGTTGAAAAACCAGAAATCGAAAAACAAGAAGTTGCAGCCAATTATAAAACCATTGAAGTTGAAATTGAAGGTATGACTTGTGAAATTGGCTGCGCCAAAACAATTGAGTCAAAATTATCAAAAACAAAAGGCGTTACCTACTCAAAAGTAAATTTTGAAGAAAAAATTGGAAAATTCACTTTTGATGAAAATAAAATAAGCCAAGAAGATATTGCTAAAAAGATAGCTGGAATTGGTGGAGGTGCTTTATATAAAGCCACTAAAATCACTGAAATTGAAGAAATTGACGAAATTAAAGAAATTAATTAATATTTTTTTTATTATTAATATATTTTGTTGTTAATTTGCACTAACAATAAAAATCGATCAAAAATGAAACAATTTAAATTTTTTATAGCAATTGCATTGTTTGTAAGTGTATTTGCTGTTTCTTGTAAAGAAACACCTAAAGAAGAAGCTCCAGCTGTTGAAGTAACAGTTGAAGAAGCTCCAGCTGTTGAAGTTGAAGTAGCTATTGACACTACAACAGTTGATACTGTTGAAGAAGCTCCAGCTGAATAATTCTTTTTCTTTTAAAAAACTAAAAGCTTCAGAAATCTGAAGCTTTTTTTATGTCTTATATTTTTCTTAAAGAGTCGTATAAAAACAACAAGCCCATAAAATACAGCAAACCTATCAGTTGGTGACTTACGCCAAAAAATAGCGGAATTTTACCGTGAACATTTAAAACGGTCAAAATTCCCAACACCACTTGAATCCAAACTAAAATTAAAGCACCATTTAACCATTTTTTTGAAGGTTCTTCAACCTTATTTTTTAATTTAAAAAACATATAAATTGTTGCCGCTACCAAAAAATAAGCCAACATTCTGTGCGTAAATTGAATTAATGCCGGTGCAAATAAATAAGTGTCGTAATTAATCATATTGTTCCAGCCCCAATTCTCTGAATTTAGCAATACACTAGGGGTAAATTCATCATTCATATCGGGCCAAGTAGGATAATACAATCCAGCCTTCATTCCAGCCATAATACCAGCAACCATCATTTGAACAAAAGCAATGCTTAAAACAAAAGTTACTGTTTTTTTGGAAGAAATAATTTTTTTACTTCCTAATAAATAAACATCTGAAACAGTTTTAACCATGGCCCAGATTACCAAAACAGCCAAAGTAAAATGGATTGCGAGTTTATAGGCATTAACCCAAGGTCTGTTTACAAGTCCGCTTTGAACCATAATCCAGCCTGCGGAAGCAGTTAATATAGTTAACAAAATAACAATGCCCAACCGTTTTATTAAGTAAAAATCGAGTTGTTTTTTAGCCACAAAAATTAGAAAGGGTATTAAAAAGATAAATCCCAACGAACGCACCCAAAGTCGATGAAAATACTCCCAGAAATAAATAAATTTAAACTCTTGTATGGTAAATGTCGAATTAATTTTATGGAACTGGGGGGTTTCTTTATAGAGTTCAAAAGCATTTACCCATTCTTCGGCATTTAATGGCGGAATAACACCAGTTATAATGTCCCATTTGGTTATTGACAATCCCGATCCGGTTAAACGCGTTATGCCTCCTATTACAACTTGGCCAATTAGCATAATTAAACCAATTATAAGCCAAATTCTTATTGCTTTTGTGTATTTAAAATTATTTATTGTTGATTTTTCCATTTTAGTGTTTCAATTAAATGAATGATGTCTTTTTCAACATATTTTATGGCAGGCACAATGGAATCGTAGTTTGGACGCGTATAAAAATATAAGGCACCTGAAAGCACATGATTAATACTGTCAGTTGCCCTAAATTGAATATTTGTAGCTACATTTCCTTCAATATTGTACAATTTACCAAAAACCCTTTTTTCTAAATTTTCATAAGGTATGGCGTTTATGGCATCAGCTTTTATGGTATGTTCAAAAGTTAATTTTTCAACTTCCTTCAAAATTTCATCTAAATTATTGTTGATGGGTCTATAGGTAATATATATGGTTGCTTTTAAATGAGGGTATTCAATGCTAGCAAAGCAATTTTTAGTAAATTTGATTTTGGCTAAATTGGAAATCTCAAAACTGTAGGCACAATTTGATTCTATTTTTTTATAAGTTGCCTCAGGATATTGAAGTTTTAAGTAAGGTGTTGGTTTTGGCAAAGTTTCATTACCGCAGGAAACTAAAATAAAAGCCAAAAAAAACAATGCTCCGAAATTTTTCATTTTACTTTTTTACAAACTCCCTATTGATAGTCACTTTTATTTGTTTTATTCTTTTTTTGTCCATAAGCTCCACTTTAAAGGAATACTCAAAGAAATTAATTATTTCTTGTTTCCTTGGAAATTTTCCGTGAATTTCTAAAATAAACCCAGCAATTGTTTCAGATTCTCCTTTATTTTCTTCAAACAAATAGGCATCTTCAATTTCTAAAATTTTATAGAAATCCTTTAAATTTGTTTTCCCCAAAACGAAAAAATTATTTTCATCTATTTTTGAATAAGCTATGTCATCATGGTCATATTCATCACTAATATCGCCAACAATTTCTTCAATAACATCTTCTAGGGTAACAATACCGCAAGTTCCCCCATATTCGTCAACAACTACCGCCAAATGATTTTTCTTTTCCTGAAATTCTTTCAGTAAATCATCCAACTTTTTATTTTCAGGAACAAAATAGGGCTCTCTTATTAATCGTCGCCAATCAAAATCTTTCTCATTTATATACGGCAATAAATCCTTGGCATATAAAACGCCAATAATTTCATCGATATTTTCATCGTAAACAGGGTTTCTCGAAAATCCTTCATTAACAATTTTTGCAACTACATTTTCATATATTTCATCTTTAGAAAGCGCAAAAATATCAATACGAGGCGTCATTATTTGTCCTGTTTCGGTATGTCCAAAATTTACAATTCCCTGAAGAATTTTTTGATCGTCTTTAGTGGTGGTCTCATTAGACGTAAGCTCTAATGCCTGCGATAATTTTTCAACCGACAAATTCGATTTCTTTTTACCTAAATTATTTTCAATAACATTAGTTAGACTCAACAGCGGAACGCTGATAAATGAGAGAAGTGACACTAAAGTTTTAATAGGAAATACCACAAAAATTGCAAATTTCATAGAATTTCGAGATGCATATAACTTCGGCAAAACCTCTCCAAAAAGTAAAATTAAAAAGGTAACTAAAACAACCTCAATAAGAAATTTTAATAGTTTTGATGCTATTCCTGCAAACAAAAAATTACCTATATAAGCAAAAAGAAGGACGATTAATATATTGATGAAATTATTTGAAACTAAAATGGTAGCCAATAATTTTTTTGGTCTTTCCAGCAATGAAACTACCGCTTTCTCTTTAATCGATTTTGATTCATTCGCTCTGTTGAGATCCGTTTGAGAGAGTGAAAAAAAGGCTACTTCGGTTCCAGAAATTAACGCTGAAAATATAAGCAATAAAAAAAGTGATACAATGCTCAGCACCTTTGATAAAACGGCGGCTGATAAAAGAATTGATAATAACGTGGGTTCAGGATCCAACTTAAATACAATTTAATTAAACTTTAGAATGGCAAATCATCCTCTTCTGGTTCATTTTTGGTAACTCCTTGATCTGAAGTTTCCAATGGTTTTGCATCCATTTTGGGAGCTGGGGCATTCAATTCCTTTTTAGTGGTTAAAAAAGTCATTTCCACTACATGAATTTCCGTGGTGTATCTTTTTACGCCATCATCACCTTCCCATTGTCTTGTTTTTATACGGCCTTCAAGATAAACTTTATCGCCTTTGGACAAATATTTCTCACAAATTTCGGCCAATTTATTTCTTACAACAATATTATGCCATTCCGTTGTTGTAACTTTTTCTCCAGTTTGTTTGTTCGTATAAGTTTCATTGGTAGCCACAGGAAAACGACCTATAGCGTTTCCTCCTTCAAAATAATGCATCTTTACCTCATCGCCCAAATGTCCAATCAAAATCACTTTATTTATTGTTCCAGCCATTTTTTTAAGTATCAATTAATTATCAAAAGTACTAAAAATTTCACTTGTTTTATACCGATTTAAAAAATTATCGATCAATGCAGGTACTGGATATTTCTTTACAACTTCCCAAGGAATCTCAAAATTAACTGAAGTACCCGTGGTTACTATCCAAAATTTGGCATAAATATGTTGGTGGGTTAATTTGTGAACAAGTACTTCTTTATCGAAAAGTTCCACCTTTACATCAAAATTACAAAACAATTCCTTAAATATTTTATGCCTGATAAGTTGATTTTCATGAATAATCTCATCAGTTTCTATTAATGGAAACTCATATAGATTTTGCCATATTCCTGTTTCGCGTTTGATAATTTTAGTTTTATGGTCTCTTGTATGAATCACAATATAATTAAAGTGCCTTGTTTTAATTTTCATTTTCTTTTCTTTTACAGGAAGGTCTTTAACACAGTTTTTCGACAAGGCAAAACAGCTGTTGTTTAAAGGACAAATTGCACAATCCGGATTGTTGGGTTTGCACATAAGTGCGCCAAATTCCATAATGGCCTGATTGTGTGTGCTGGGATTTTCTTCATCAAGTAATTGTTGTGCCAATTGTTTAAATTCTTTAATTCCAGCTGAAGTATTTATTGCGGCGTTTATTCCAAAGTATCGCGCCAAAACCCTGTACACATTTCCGTCAACAACTGCAGTTGGCTCATTAAAACATATTGAAGCAATTGCAGAAGCGGTGTAATCACCAACTCCTTTAAGCTTTATGAGTTCTTTGTAGGTTGATGGGAAATTTCCGTTTAGCTCATTTACGATATACTTTGCGGAAAAATGCAAGTTTCTGGCTCTGGAATAATATCCCAAACCCTGCCAAAGTTTTAGCACTTGTTCTTCTGAGGCCATTGCCAAGTCAAATATTGTAGGAAATTTTTCAAGAAATTTAAAATAATAAGATATTCCCTGTTCAACTCGGGTTTGCTGTAAAATAATTTCAGACAGCCAAATGGAATATGGGTTAATGGTAGCCCGCCAAGGTAAATTTCTTTTATTTTGTAAATACCAGTATATTAATTGTTTAGAGAAAATCATTCCGTTTTTTATAAAACACAATGATACATCTTTTAATTAATTAAATTTTAGTGAATTAACTTTTTGAATTTCATTATTATATCATATATTTGCCGTCTTAATTTATTATAACATATAACCCATATTAAAAATGACGAAAGCAGAAATCGTATCAAATATTGCAGACAGATCTGGAATAGAAAAAGCAGATGTATTGGCAACTGTTGAAGCGTTCATGGAAGAGGTAAAAGATTCCTTAGAAAAAGGAAACAATGTTTATTTAAGAGGTTTTGGAAGTTTTATCATCAAAACGAGAGCTGAAAAAACAGGAAGAAACATTTCAAAAAATACCACAATTAAAATCCCGGCTCACAACATTCCATCATTCAAACCCGCAAAAGTGTTTGTGGAAGGCGTTAAAAGTAAGGTAACTGTATAACCGACTTTAAGTAGGTTAAAGAATATTTATTAACATAAAAAACAACTTTTAATTATGCCAAGCGGTAAAAAAAGAAAGAGAGCGAAAATCTCAACCCATAAACGCAAAAAAAGAGCAAGAGCAAACAGACATAAAAAGAAAAAGTAAGCCAAGCTTACTTTTTTCTTTTCAATTTTAAAGTTCATTGAAATAAATATTTGCAGTTAATGCAAATATTGTTGGGTATATTACCCTGTAAAAACTTAGTATAAATCGTTCAAGTATTTTATTTGAACACAAAACAATTCAGAGTGAAAACAGAATTAATAATTAGATCAAACTTCTCTGATATTGATTTTGCCTTATTAAAAGATGGTAGATTAACAGCACTAAACAACGAATCCAATAGCAATAAATTCTCCGTCGGAGACATTTTTTTAGCTAAAATTGGTAAAGTTTTATCCGGTTTAAACGCATCGTTTGTAAACGTAGGTTATGAAAAAGATGGTTTTTTACATTATCATGATTTAGGAGCGCAATTACTGTCATTAAATAAATTTATAAAAGGTATAACAACAGGTAAAATTAAAGATTTCACATTAAAGAATTTTCAACTAGAAAAGGATATTGACAAAAACGGAAGTATTGTCGATATTCTAAAAACAGGTCAAAATTTATTAGTACAAATTGTAAAAGAGCCTATATCTACCAAAGGGCCTCGGATGAGTTCAGAAATATCCATTGCAGGTAGATATTTGGTATTGGTTCCATTTTCTGACAGGGTTTCAGTTTCTCAAAAAATAAATGATCCCGAAGAAAAAGAACGATTAAAAAGGTTAATCAAAAGCATTAAACCTAAAGGTTTCGGTGTTATTATCAGAACTGTTGCCGAAAATAAAAAAGTTGCAGAACTAGATAAAGATTTACAAAATTCTTTAGAACGATGGGTCGCCATGTGCAAACAAATTGTTACTGTTAAAGCACAACAAACACCCATTAAAGTTTTAAGTGAATTAAACAGAGCCTCTTCAATTTTAAGAGATTTGTTTAATGATTCGTTTACAAGCATTGTAACTAATGATGAAATTCTGTTTTTAGAAATTAAAGAGTATTTACAAGAAATCGCGCCAAAAAAAGAGTCTATTGTGCAATTATACAAGTCGCAAGTTCCCATTTTTGAAAAACATGGAATTGAACGCCAAATAAAAACATCATTTGGCAGAACAGTTTCTATGAGCAAAGGAGCTTATTTGGTTATTGAACATACCGAAGCACTTCATGTAATTGACGTAAACAGTGGCAATCGTTCAAACAAAGCCAACACACAAGCCGACACCGCACTTGAAGTTAATTTAATTGCGGCTTCAGAAATCGCAAGACAATTACAGCTGCGAGATATGGGAGGTATTATTGTTGTTGATTTTATTGACATGAGTTCCCCTGAACACAGACAAAAATTATTTGAACATTTGAAGGCTGAAATGGCGTTTGACAAAACAAAACATAAAATATTGCCTCCAAGTAAATTCGGATTGATTCAAATTACAAGACAACGCGTAAGACCAGAAATGGTTATAAAAACACAAGAGCCTAACCCTAGCGGTGTTGGGGAAGTTGAATCTCCAATTATTTTATTGGATAAAATTGAATCAGAACTTGAAAGACTTGTAAGTTCTAAAACGCATGTAAATATTACTTTAAATACACATCCTTTTATTGTAGCATACTTAAAAAAGGGATTTCCATCAATACAAATGAGATGGTACCTTAAATATAAAAAGTGGATCAAAATTTTACCTAGAATTACCTACCAATATTTAAGATTTGATTTTACCGATAATGAAGGTAAAATAATTGACTAAATAAGGCATCAATATCTAAAAAGTCCTGCAAAAATTTGCAGGGCTTTTTTTTAAAACCAGTACCCAACATTAAAATACCAGTAACTTTCCTTATGATCTGGCGAAAAGGAATAATTAAATTCAATGGGACCCAAAAAAGTATCCAATCCATAGCCGAACATGTAACCAGACTTCGTATCATCAAAAATCCTACCTTCATTAAACAAATCACTTCCTACCTTCGCATAATTTGCAGTTGCCTGAAAATAATTCTTTGGAAAAAATTCATACCTAAACGTAAAAGCAGACCGCATAAAAGAATCTCCGCTTAATTCGCTAAAATCATATCCATATAATGGAATAAATGTATTTATAAAATTTTCTCCATAACCTCCCAAATTATATTCTAACGCTCTATTTTGATTATCGCCAATTGTC
Organism: Lutibacter sp.; assembly: GCA_028696945.1. Taxonomy (GTDB): domain Bacteria; phylum Bacteroidota; class Bacteroidia; order Flavobacteriales; family Flavobacteriaceae; genus Lutibacter. The sequence goes on along the minus strand of JAQVGD010000043.1, from coordinate 10,737 downwards.
ATCCCTGCCTCAGAAATAAAATGAGCAGTAAACTTATCAAAAAACGAATGCACATATCCTATTTTCCCTTTTAGTTGCGAGAAGGAAACAAAATCATCGTTATAATCTGAAGATGCTAAATACCATCTAAAATCCACATCTAAATAAACTCCCTTTTTTGGAAAATATTTTTTGTCGTAAGTGTCAAGTTTTAAATAAGATATTAAATTGAAATAATTTGACTTGTCAAAATACAATCTTCCATTGCCAGTTTCACCATTAATTTCTAAGGAAGATATCGTTTCAGAATATACTTTAAGCCTTTTAAATTCGGCTCCAGCCCCAATAGCAAATTTTTTACCAAATACAGTTTGAAGATAAGCCTGATTGGTAAAATCTTCATAACTTATGTTTATTTTATTTAGATTGGCCTCATCAAATTTAACATTCGAATTAAAATTATTATACCTTGATTTTATTCCAAAACTCCAATAAAATCCATTGTCAATAAAATAATCGAAATTATACCTTAAATTATCTCCCAATATTACGTCGGCTGAAGCCATATCATTATTAGTTAAAACGTGCTTTGTGGTAAGATTTAGTAAAATTGAAGTTTTATATAAATCATCATAATGCCCTCCTAATTTCAAAAAAGTTGATATTGGGTTTTCCTTTACTTTTATCTTTAAAATACAGCCGTCAATTTCCTGAATTATTTGATACCTTACATTTTCAAAATTTTGGGTGGCCGATAAATTATTTATACCTTCAACCACCTTCTTATAATTAGTGGTTTCTCTCATCTTTATATTAAGTTTTCCTAAAATATAAGCACGTGTATAGTCATCATTTCCTTCAATTTCAATTTGTTTTATACTAAATTCATCAATTTGACTCATATCTGTTTTTTGCTCTTCAATATGAATCTGCCGGCTAGCAATAGCTTTTAATTGACTAAATTTATCACGTGCAGCTATTTTACCCTCGGCCATAATTTCTTTTACTTTATCAAAGGAAACAACATTGTACAATTTTAGGTCGGGTTTTATAACCAATTCCAAACTGTCATATTTGCTCTCCATTGATTTATATATTTGAAAACCAACAATTTGATTTAATATTCTTACCGCTGAACTTAATTTATCTTTACTTTCCAACCCACTTTGAATGTCAATTCCAATAACCACATCCGCGCCCATGGCTATTACTTCTTTAACGGGAAAATTATTTGTAATGCCTCCATCCGTCAGCAATTTTCCGTCAATCTCAACAGGGGCCAATAATGTTGGAAATGCGCCGCTTGCCAAAATGGCGGTAGGTAAAAACCCATTTTTTAAAACTTCTTGTTGCCCTGTTTCTAAATTGGTCGCAATACATATAAAAGGTATTGGCAACTTGCTAAAATCATTAATATAATTCACATGCTGGGTTAAACTGGTCAATAAATTAAGAACGTTTTGCCCATTTGACAATGCAGTAGGCAACCTCAGTTTCCTGTCTTTTATAGGTATGGTAAGAAGGTATTTTTCGCCGCTTTCCTTTTCATAGAATGGTTTCGATTTGCGTGGCAAATCATCGGTCAAAATTTTATTGAAGTTTATTGATTTAATAATGGAATCGAGTTGATTTGCACTATAACCAGAGGCGTATAAGCCGCCAACAATGGCACCCATACTGGTTCCTCCAATATAATCTATTCGCACGCCAGCTTCCTCTAAAACTTTTAAAATTGCCACATGGGCAAATCCTTTTGCACCGCCGCCACTAAGTACAAGACCAACTTTTATGTCTTCTCTTTTAACGACCTCCTGCGAAAATGAAAATGTTATTGAAAATATAAATGCAAGTAAAAAAATTCTTCTCATTAACTTTTATCTTTTTGAAAATAGTTAAAAATAACAATGGCTTTAGATTTTCCGACAGCCTGTTCCAACTCTTCAACTGAAGCCAGCGCCGTTCTTTTTAACGATTTAAATTGCTTCAATAAAGATACAATAGTTTGCTTACCAATTCCTGGAATTTGTTCCAATTCATTAACCAAAACATTTTTGCTTCTTTTATTTCGATGGTGTGTTATTCCAAACCTATGGGCTTCATTGCGCAATTGTTGAATAATTTTTAAGGTTTCAGAAGTTTTGTTTAAATATAAAGGCACTGGATCATTCGGATAGTAGATTTCCTCCAATCGTTTGGCAATTCCAATAATGGCAATTTTATGTCGCAGCCCTAAAATGTCAAGACTTTTTAAGGCCGAAGTCAACTGTCCTTTTCCACCGTCAATAACAATTAGCTGAGGCAATTCTTGCCCTTCCTCCAACAACCTTTTATACCTTCTGAAAACAACTTCTTCCATAGAGGCAAAATCATCGGGTCCTTCAACTGTTTTTATGTTGAAATGTCGGTAATCCTTTTTGCTGGGTTTTCCGTTTCTAAAAACCACGCAGGCCGCAACCGGATTGGTTCCCTGAATATTTGAATTGTCAAAACACTCAATATATCTCGGTTCCGACGTTAACCGCAAATCCTTTTGCATTTGTGCCATAATTCTTTTTACATGCTTATCCGGATCTACAATTTTTAACTGTTTAAACTGCTCTTGCCTATAATATTTGGCATTCCGTAAACTCAAATCTACAATACGTTTTTTATCCCCAAGTTTAGGAACCGTAACTTTTATATTTTCGCCCAAGTCAACTTCAAAAGGGACATAAACTTCGGTGGATTCAGAGTTAAACCGTTGCCTGATTTCAATAATGGCCAATTCCAATAATTCTTTGTCGGTTTCTTCTAATTTCTTTTTAATTTCAACGGTATGCGATTGAATTATTGCACCATTGATTATTTTAAAGAAGTTCACGTAGCTGTAACTTTCATCAGAAATGATAGAAAAAACATCCACATTGGTAATTGAAGGATTTACAACGGTAGATTTTGCCTGATATTTGTCTAAAATCGCTATTTTCTCCTTTATTTTTTGAGCCTCTTCAAACTCCAATTCATCAGCATAATAGGTCATTAGACCGTAAAATTGCTGCAGGGATTCCTTAAAGTTTCCTTTTACAATATTCCGAATGGCCTGAATGTCTTTCTGATAATCTTCTTCTGATTGAAGTCCTTCACAAGGCCCTTTGCAGTTTCCTATATGAAAATCGAGGCAAACAGCATATTTTTTAAGTTTAATGTTTTTTTCGCTCAAATCATAGCTGCAGGAGCGCAGTTGGTACAATTCCTTTATCAAATCCAACAAAGCTTTTGCCATTTTAACGGAAGGATAAGGCCCATAATACTCCGAACCATCTTTTATTAGATTTCTTGTTAAAAAAACACGTGGAAAACGCTCCTTTTTAATACAAATCCAAGGATAGGTTTTGTCATCTTTCAGCATCACATTATAACGCGGCCGGTATTTTTTGATCAAGTTATTTTCCAACAACAATGCGTCCGTTTCCGTATCTACAACAATATGCTCAATAGTTGCAATTTTCTTTACCAACACATTGGTTTTTCCAATTTCATGGGTTTTATTGAAATAAGACGAAACCCTTTTCTTTAGGTTTTTTGCTTTTCCTACGTACAAAATAGTGCCGTTTTTATCATAATACTGATAAACTCCGGGCAGTGATGGCAATGTTTTTATTTGAATTTCTAATTCCAAAAAGTGCTGAGATTTAAAAAAATAAAATTAATGATTTTTTATTGAAATTGTATTTTTCTTTTTTGAAGTTAAATTTCAACAATTTTTAATACTAAAAAATGTGTATTTTTGCGAAAATAATAATAAATAACCCCTAAAAAAGGTTTTCATTAATAATTATTAAGTATTTGGACGCATGAAGCACTGGAAAAAATATTCAAGAAAGCAGTTAATAAAACGAATTGATGTGGCCTTAAAATCGACCATCGATTTCCAAAATAGCAAATATTTAGGCTATCCTGTTTCTAAATTGGATGAAAGTGTGTTTAATGCGGGTGGTGCTTCTTTAGAAAATTCGCCTTTATTAAAAGCCTACATCGCAAATCCAAATAATATTGGCTGTCACACCTTAGGAAAATCAGAAGAAGCTTTTAAAGGATCCCAAGAACTGGAAAAAGAAGTGATTCAGGTTTTGGCCGTTGATATTTTTAAGGCTAAGGAAAACGAATATGACGGTTATATTGCAACTGGAGGTACCGAAGCAAATATGCAGGCACTTTGGATTTACAGAAACCTTTTCAAAAAGAAATACCAAGCGACCTTAGAAGAAATGGTAATTTTATCTTCTGAAGACACGCATTATTCCGTAAATAAAGGATCGGATATTTTAGGTGTTGAAAATGTGAGTATTCCAGTCTATTTTAATTCGAGGGAAATTATTGTTGTAGAATTGGATGCCATCGTAAAAAAATTAATTACTGAAGGAAAGAAATATTTTATGGTTATTTCAAATATGGCAACCACCATGTTTGGCTCCGTTGACAGTCCAGATGCTTATGCTGAAATACTATCAAAATATCAAGTTCCTTTTAAAATACATGTAGATGGTGCTTTTGGCGGATTTATCTATCCGATTACCAACAAACAATCAACCATTAATTTTGAAAACCCCCATATTTCCTCCATCACCATTGATGCCCATAAAATGTTGCAAGCTCCTTATGGAACTGGTGTGTTTTTGTGTAGAAAAGGTTTGATAGAAAATGTACTTACCAAGGAAGCACAATATGTTGATGGAATGGATTTAACGATGGTTGGCAGCAGATCAGGTGCCAATGCCATTGCTGTTTGGATGATTTTATTTAGTTATGGCTATTATGGCTGGTTTGAAAAAATAAGCACGCTTTTGATGCGTACGGAATGGCTTTGCGAGCAATTAGACGAATTAAATATTTCTTATTATAGAAATCCTTTTATGAACATAGTTACCATAAAGTCGGAATTTGTTCCTAAAAATATTGCCCGTAAATTTGGACTGGTTCCCGAAACTCATGAGAACAATAATAAATGGTATAAAGTGATTATGATGAGTCATGTGGAAATTGACGATTTGTCTAAGTTTGTGGAGGCATTAAAGAAAAGCCAGCTAGCCCCAGACGGAGGAACTTTTGCGTAAAGTAAAATTATATGTTTTATAACGCATCAGAGAATCTAAAAAGAAATTCAATTCAATCCTTTTAAAAGCAACTTGAAATTAATTTAATCATTCCCTAAAATATTCTAAGAAGATGCTATTTCTTCAGTACCATCTTTTGGAAATGCCTTTTTGTTGAAGAAAATTAAAATACCGACCGCTGTAGAAATAGAAGCATCGGCAATGTTAAAAATTGCATTGAAAAAAGTAAATGGTTTTCCTCCAAAAAAAGGCAACCAACTTGGTAAATCTCCGCTCCAAATAGGAAAATAAAGCATATCCACCACTTTACCGTGAAATAAGCTGCCGTAAGGTTTATCTGCAAACAAAGTTGCTGTGGCATTTCTTGGCGTATCAAATATTACACCATAAAAAACTGAATCTATTATATTTCCCATGGCGCCAGCGAAAATTAGGGAAATGGCAACAATTAAAATAGTGGGTGCATTTTTCTTTACAGAACTATAAAGCCAATAACCTATTCCCGCAATGGCAAACAATCTGAAAATTGTCAAAAATAATTTACCTGTTTTGCCACCAAATTCCGCGCCCCAGGCCATGCCGTTATTTTCAATAAAATGAATGCGAAACCAATCAAAAACAACCACCTCTTCACCATACAGAAAATGAGTTTTTATATAAATTTTGCTAATCTGATCTATTAACAATATTAAAATAATAATGATGATGGGTTTTTTCAATTTTATTGGCTTTTAACTAAAGTGTACTGTTAAAATAAGGGGGTTGCCTGAACGGTAAAATTTAGTCAACCTGAACTTGTTTCAGGTTCTCATAATGATTGATAACCAATATGGTAAGATTCTGAAACAAGTTCAGAATGACGGATTTCAAACCCTTTAGACAACCTCTTTAAATTTAAGAATTTTTCAAATATTATTGTTGCATATTTTTTGCCTCGATGCTCAATGTGGCATGTGGCACTAATTTTAAACGTTCCTTTTGAATTAATTTACCAGTTACGCGGCAAATTCCATAAGTTTTATTTTCAATACGCTGCAAAGCATTTTTTAAGTCGCGAATAAACTTTTCCTGACGAATCGCTAATTGCACATTTGCTTCTTTTGACATCGTTTCTGAACCTTCTTCAAAAGCTTTAAACGTTGGGGAAGTATCATCAGTCCCATTATCGCTGTCGTTTTTGAAAATGCTTTTTAAGAGTGCCAAATCTTCTTCTGCCTGTGCTTTCTTTTGCAAAATTAATTCTTTAAATTCTGCCAAATCTTTATCCGAATATCTGTTATTTTCGTCCATATCCTAATTTTTCTTTATTAATATTTTCGTTTTTACATCGTCAAAGGCTATTTCTATACCATTTTCTAATTCATCAGCAAAAACGAGTTCTTTCGTTAATGTTTCTGTTTTAATATAATGTTCATTTGCTGCAATTGAACGCTCTAATATATCATTTTTTTGAATAACTAATGTAATTTTGTCGGTAACTTCCATACCTGAATCCTTTCTCAAATTCTGTACCCTGTTTACCAGTTCTCTTGCATTGCCTTCCTTCCTTAAATCATCAGTAATGGTAATATCTAACGCCACTGTTAAACCTCCTTGATTGGCCACCAATCAGCCTTCAATATCCTGAGAGTTGATTTCAACTTCCTCAAGTTTTAAATTTACGACTTTATCATTTATTACCAGTGCTATTTCTTGTTGTTTTTCAACAATTGCAATGTCATCTTGCGTTAAATTTTGAATAGCTTCGGATATTATTTTCATCTCCTTTCCAAATCTTGGTCCCAAAACCTTAAAATTGGGTTTTATGGTTTTTACCACAATTCCGGAGGCATCATCAATCAATTCAATTTCTTTAACGTTCACTTCCGATTTTATCAAATCAGCAACTGCTAAAATTTCTTCTCGTTCTTCTTCATTTAACACAGGAATCATAATTCTTTGCAAGGGCTGACGCACTTTTATCATTTCCTTTTTACGCAATGATAAAACCATAGAGGCAATTTTTTGAGCCTGTTGCATTTTGTGCTCTAACTTATTGTCAACTAAACTTTTATCATAAGTAGGAAAAGTTGACAAATGTACAGATTCAAATTTTTCTTTTTCTGAAACATTTGTTAAATCTTTGTAAAGATTGTCCATAAAAAATGGAGCGATAGGAGCACCCAATTTTGCTACTGTTAGCAGGCAAGTGTAAAGCGTTTGATAGCCCGAAACTTTGTCTTTTCCATAATCGCCTTTCCAAAAACGTCTTCTGCTTAAACGCACAAACCAGTTGCTTAAATTTTCTGAAACAAAATCCTGAATGGCACGCGCCGCTTTTGTTGGCTCATAATCTTCATAAAAACTCTCAACATTTTTTATTAAGGTATTCAGTTCAGATAAAATCCAACGATCGATTTCTGGTCTTTCATCCAAAGCAATTTCTTCTTCGGAATAGGAAAAATTATCCAAATTGGCATACAAAGCAAAAAACGAATAGGTATTGTAAATTGTTCCGAAGAATTTTCTTCGAACCTCATCAATGCCTTCCAAGTCAAATTTTAAATTGTCCCACGGATTTGCATTTACAATCATGTACCAACGTGTGGCATCCGCACCATATTTATCCATTGTTTCAAAAGGGTCAACGGCATTTCCCAAACGCTTCGACATTTTTTTACCAACCTTATCCAAAACCAATCCGTTTGATACCACATTTTTATACGCAACGGAATCGAAAACCATGGTTGATATTGCGTGCAGCGTATAAAACCAACCACGAGTTTGGTCAACACCTTCCGCAATAAAATCAGCTGGGAAAAATTTATTTTCGTCTATCAACTCTTTATTTTCGAACGGGTAATGCCATTGTGCATAAGGCATAGAACCTGAATCGAACCAAACATCAATTAAATCCGCTTCGCGTTTCATTGGTTTTCCTGAGGCTGAAACCAAGACAATCTCATCAACCACATTTTTATGCAAGTCGATTTTATCATAGTTTTCTTCGCTCATATTGCCAACTTCAAAATCGGCAAAAATAGCGGCTTTCATATATCCAGCTGCAACAGATTTTTTCATTTCATTCTTCAGTTCTTCAACAGAACCGATAAATATTTCCTCCGTGCCATCTTCGGTTCTCCAAATTGGCAAAGGAATTCCCCAATAACGCGAACGGGATAAATTCCAGTCGTTGGCATTTTTTAGCCAGTTTCCAAAACGGCCTTCACCGGTTGACTTTGGTTTCCAGTTAATGGTCGTGTTCAAATCGAACATGCGATCGCGTTTGTCGGTCACTTTAATAAACCATGAATCAAGCGGATAATATAAAACCGGTTTGTCGGTTCTCCAGCAATGCGGATAAGTGTGACGGTATTTTTCAACGTTAAACGCTTTATTTTCTTCTTTGAGTTGTATGGCAATTTCCACATCTACAGAGCGCTCTGGTGCTTCCCCATCCTCATAATATTCATTTTTTACATATTTTCCTGCGTATTCACTCATGTGCCAAGTAAATCTTCCTTGTAGATCTACTAACGGAACAACACTCCCTTTTCTTGCTTCTTCCCAATATTCACCAATTAATTCTAATAATTTCTCTTTTGGTATTATTTTATCTAAGTTATTTATTGAAGAATAAAAATCATTAGATTCTTCTTTAAATTTTTCAGCAACTCTATATAAAAACTCCTTTTGTTCTTCCTTAAGTATCAAATCCATTTTGGCAGTTAATGAACCAGAAACTATACTATTCGAAAAAGTACTTCCTGAAATTGGAGATATTTGTTCTTTATTATATAATTTTTCGATAAAACTATCTTTTCCTTCAATTGCATAAACTAACATTGGCGGCACTTCAGGGTTTGCCTGCTTTGCCACCATCGCATCATCGGCACCAAAAGTTGGTGCGGTGTGCACAATTCCTGTACCGTCTTCCGTAGTCACAAAATCTCCAGCAATCACCCTAAAAGCATTTTCCGGATTTTTATAAGGAAGCGCGTAAGGCATCAATTGCTCGTATCTTAATTCAACCAAATCGGCTCCTTTACATTCTCCAACGATAATATAGGGTATCTTTTTATCATTTTGATTGTATTTAGAAAGCTGAGATTCATTTTCAACAGCAAAGAATTTACCCGAGAATTGCTTTCCAACCAACGCTTTTGCCAAAATCACCTTGATAGGCTCAAAAGTGTATTGGTTAAAAGTCGAAACCAAAACATAATCAATCCTTTTTCCAACCGTAAGTGCCGTGTTTGAAGGCAATGTCCAAGGTGTTGTAGTCCAAGCCAAAAAGTAAGTATTGTCCCATCCTAAATCCTTCCCAAAAGGAAGGACTTTTAATTCCTGTTTCAAAACTCCCTTTCTCCCGATAGCTATCGGGACGGAAAAGGCTGGCGATAGGACTTTAAATTGCGCAACAACCGTAGTATCAGTAACATCCTGATACGTTCCTGGCTGATTTAATTCGTGAGAACTTAATCCTGTACCCGCTTTTGGCGAATACGGCTGAATGGTATATCCTTTATAAATCAATCCTTTTTTATACAATTGCGCCAACAACCACCATACCGTTTCCATATATTTTGGTTTGTAGGTAACATACGGATCTTCCATATCCACCCAATAGCCAATGCGTCTGGTTAAATCGTTCCAAACATCGGTATAACGCATAACCGCTTTTTTACACGCTTCGTTATATTCTTCAACAGTAATTTTTTTACCGATATCTTCCTTGGTAATTCCCAATTCTTTCTCAACACCCAATTCAATTGGTAAACCGTGCGTATCCCAACCAGCTTTTCGTTTTACCTGAAATCCCTGCTGGGTTTTATAACGGCAAAAAATATCCTTAATAGCACGTGCCATCACATGGTGAATTCCTGGCAATCCATTTGCAGAAGGCGGTCCTTCATAAAATACATACGACTTATTTTCGTCTCTTGTGCTAATGCTTTTTTCGAAAATATGTTCCGCTTCCCAAAACGCCAAAGTCTCTTCCGCTACTTTAGTGAGGTCCAACCCTTTATATTCTCTAAATTTTTTACTCATTTTATGCCCTTAAATCAATTAGTGTGCGAAATTACGTATTTTATTGAAAATATCATTTTATAAATTGTAAAAAAAAATCAGACTAATTTTAGGTTGAAATTGAATCTGTTTTGTTGAAAAATGCAAAAACTCAAGTTAAAAATTTGGGCGTTTCCCCCCGCCGAAAAGGCGGGGGGTCGTGCTTTCCGCTACAATCTTTTTTTCGGCAAAAAGCCTCAAAAAAGGATTTCCGCTTCAATCACTAACGCGGGTTGAGTAAACAATTAAAATAATAATAAAATTATTCAGCATTTTAACTTGAATATTATATCTTTAAAACCGGAAAAGACAATCATCTAATATTTAAAAAAAGCTATGGAATTACAACTCATTCAAAACAAAATTCATGAAATAAGAGGGCAACGCGTAATGCTCGATTTCGACCTTGCAGAAATGTATGAAACCGAAACAAAAAGACTCAAAGAAGCCGTGAGGAGAAATATCGACCGTTTTCCTGCCGATTTTATGTTTAACCCACATTGCAGCCTAACTGTTAAAAAATGATCTAAAAGTGTTAAAAAAAGGGTGGTTTTAGGGGTATATTGGGGAAAAAAGCGTTGAAACGCCCTGTTTTCGTTTCGTTTTGATTTGTAGT
>JAQVGD010000042.1 GCA_028696945.1 Lutibacter sp. | reverse complement strand
AAAAAAGCAGTTATTAAAATTGAATATATATATTTGTAAATAGATATAGTTTATCCTTTAAACCGTTCCCAGCGAATTAACATAAATTTATCGCCAAGTTCAGTAACAATAACCCCCGCACCAATTAAATTTTTATTATTTGAAAAATATTTAGCAAGTTCACTGGCATTTAAAATTTTGTAGGTAGAGTGATATTCAAAACTATACGGACGCTTTACGTTGTATTTTTTAACCCAATTGATGATACTTACATGTGAAATACCCAAAATACGTTCGATTTCCCGATAGCTCAAGCCCTCTAAATATAGCTGCAAAGCTTTATTCACATAATAAGAATCTATTTGCTTACCAACTTTATTTACAGTGAAATAATAGCCACATTTCTTACATTTATAACGCTGTCTGTCTTTTATGACACCGCTTTTTACATACTCCTCGGAATTGCAGTTTGGACAACAGGTAATTTTCATATATATATTATTTTTGCATAAATATACCTTATTAGCACATTAAATCAAATTTAATTTACATTTTTTACACCGACTTCCCAAAATACCACTTATTTTATTGGAGATTCATCAAGATAAACATTCTTTCATTAGATTTAATACAATTCGATGAAAATCAATTTTATTACAAGAATTTAAAAGTATTCATTTTATTAAACTCAATTATGGGATTGCTCGTTTTTCATCTATTTAATTTTTATTTTTTAGTGATAGCAGCTGCTAATCATTTCTTTGTGCATCAATATTTGTAATGCTCATTTCATCTTCAATATAGATTTAGATTTAAAAATCATCTTTTATGAAACATTAGATGATTTTTTTTGTAAATTAGAAGTTAGTTTTAGATATTAGATATTAGATATTAGATATTAGATATTAGATATTAGATATTAGATGTTCGATATTAGATGTTCGATATTAGATGTTCGATATTAGATATTAGATGTTTGATATTTAATGTTTGATATTTAATGTTTGATATTTAATGTTTGATGTTATATTTTGAATTCCACATTTAACTTTTAATATTTAACCTTTAATATTTAACTTTGAGCTTCGAGCTTTTAACTTTTAAATTAAATAAACTATAAAATCACTCCATGAAAAGCAGAAAATTATTAATGATTCCCGGTCCTATTGAATTTGAACCAAAAGTATTACAAGCTTTAGGTGCTCCCACCGCCAGCCATGTGGCTCCAAATTTTATTGAATCCTTTGGGAATTGCATAGAATTGATGCGAAAAGTTTGGCTAACTTCAACTGGACAACCTTTTATTGTATCGGGATCAGGAACTTTTGCCATGGATATGGTAGCTGCCAATTTAATTGAACCAAATGACCATGTACTGGTTATTTCAACAGGCTATTTTGGAGAACGTTTTGCCGAAATTTCTAAACGCTATGGCGCAAATGTCACTATTTTAGCAGCAGAAATTGGAGATATTGTTTCTTTAGATGACATTGAAAAAGCACTTTCCATCAAAAAATATAAGTTGATAACCATCACCCATGTTGATACTTCAACTGGCGTTTTGGTAGATCCGAAGCCCATCGCTGAGCTGGCCAAAAAATACAATACACTATCAATTTTGGATGGGGTGTGTTCTGTTGCTGGAGAAGAAATAAGACAAGAAGCATGGGGAATTGACGTTGTTTTGACTGCCTCGCAAAAGGCGGTTGGTGTTCCTCCCGGTTTGGCTTTACTGGTTGTTTCTCAAAAAGCTTTAGGCGCATTTAAAAATAGGAAAACACCTGTGTGTAATTATTATGCCGATTTCAACAACTGGCTGCCAATTATGCAGGCGTATGAAAACAGGCAGGCTTCCTATTTTGGAACACCTCCAGTAAACCTGATTGCCGCTTTAGAAGTGAGTTTGCGGCAAATTGTTGCTGAAGGGATGGAAAATAGATTTTTGCGACACCAAAAAATTGCAACTGCTTTTCGTGAAGCCATGCTTGCCCTCGGATTAAAACTATTGCCAGTTTATAAAAACTTGTCTGCCAATACACTTACGGCTGTATATTTCCCTAAAAATATAACAGGTAGTATCTTTTTATCTCAGGTTGGAAAAAACGATGTTATTTTAGCTGGTGGATTATTGCCATCGCATAAAACATTGTATTTTAGGGTTGGGCATATGGGCAGTGTAAACAATAACGATATTCTTGCCACAATTGCTGCTATAGAAAGTGCCTTGTTTGCTAATAAAGTTTCTTTTGAAATGGGAATTGGTTTAAAAACTGCATTAAAAATACTTAATAAATAGGTAATTAGACATTTAAATTAACAAAACATAAAAAACAATTACCCTAAAATAACCAATAACTGATTTTAATCATTATTTATTTTAGCTAGCGCACTTAATTTAGAGCTGTGTTTTAAACACATGTGATTAATCTAAAAATTAAGGTGATGAAAAAAATTGTATTCATTTTGGTTATGACACTGGTCGTAATTTCTTGTAAAACCGATAATAAAAAAACAGAAAACACCAATACAACTGCAGAAATCCCATTTTTGGCCATGGGAGAATTTAACAGCAAAGCAGGGGAATTTGTAGATAAAGAAGTAAAAGTTCAAGGTATTGTTGACCATGTTTGCAAGCACAGTGGAAAAAAAATATTGTTGGTCACCGATGAAGGCAATATTCATATTACCGCAGATGAGCGATTTGACGCAACTTTAACCGGAAGTGAAATTGCATTTAACGGAATTGTGGTTGAAGAAAGAATTGATGAGGCCTATTGCCTAAAAATGGAAGACGACAATATTAAAAGTCATTCTGAAGGCGCTTCAAACGAAGAACAATTTGAAGCCAAAAAGAAACATATTCAAACTTACAGAGATCAGATGAATGCTGAAAATACAGATCATATTTCTTTGTTTACTTTAAAATACGTTTCTCATTCTGTAGTAGAATAATCTCATTTTTGTTTATGAAAAATTTACGAAAATGGAGCAGAATACTTCACAGGGATATTGGATTCTTTTTTATTGGCACCACTTTAATTTATGCGATTTCAGGAATTGCCCTAAATCATATGGCCGACTGGAATCCGAATTATTCTGTTGAAAATAAGCATTTTACTACTGAAATTAATTTAGAAAACAACGCTTCTGTAAAGAATCATATTTTACTTTTGTTGGATGAAGTTGACCATCGCGAAAACTATAAACAACACTACTATCCCAATGCCCAAAATTTAAAAATATTCCTAAAAGGAGGTTCTTCAATTATGGTGGATGTAGAAAGAGGCACTGGAAGGGCTGAATATTTAAAAAAGCGCCCAATGTTTTATGAAGCGAATTATTTACACTACAACCCAAACAAAATTTGGATGTGGTTTTCGGATATTTTTGCCGGTGCGCTGATACTGTTTTCAATAACCTCATTATTTATGCTAAAAGGCAAGAAAGGCATTATTGGTCGCGGCGGAATTTATATGGTGTTGGGAATTTTTATTCCAATTCTGTTTTTGATGTATTATCTCTAAATAGGGAAAGAGAATTGAGAATAGAGATAATTGTATGTTGTTCACTCAGGATGACAGTTTTGAATGTTGAATTCTTAATTATTTTATACCTCAGCAATTAAACAATAAACCGTATTTTTGCATTTATGAATAGTTCCATTTTAAACGATACCATTATTGCTTTAGCCACCTCATCTGGGGTTGGCGCCATCGCGGTTATTCGTTTATCGGGTAAAGATTCCATTGAAATCGCAAATCGGTTTTTTACCTCTAAATTTGGAGAAAAAGATTTAAACAAAGTAAAATCGCATACCATTCATTTAGGAAATATAGTTGATGGCAATCGGATAATCGATGAAGTTTTGGTATCTGTATTTAAAAATCCATATTCCTATACCGGTGAAAATGTGGTGGAAATAAGTTGCCACGGCTCCGTTTATATTCAACAGGAAATTATACAATTGTTTCTTAAAAATGGTGTTAGAAATGCCAATGCGGGCGAATTTACATTGCGTGCCTTTTTAAACGGTAAAATGGATTTAACACAGGCCGAAGCGGTTGCCGATTTAATAGCTTCCAATTCTTCAGCTTCACACCAAGTAGCTTTGCAACAAATGCGCGGCGGTTTTAGCGATGAAATTAAAAATCTGCGTCAACAATTGCTAAATTTTGCCAGTTTGATAGAATTGGAACTCGATTTTTCTGAAGAAGATGTGGAATTTGCGGACAGGACTGAATTTAACCGTCTGGTCGAAAAAATAAGTTCGGTTTTAAAACGGCTGATTGATTCTTTCGCTTTGGGAAATGTGTTAAAAAACGGCATTCCAGTGGCGATTGTGGGCGAACCAAACGTAGGAAAATCGACTTTGTTAAATGCCTTGCTGAATGAAGAAAAAGCCATCGTCAGCCATATTGCAGGAACCACAAGAGATGCCATAGAAGATGAAATTATTATTGACGGCGTTGCATATCGTTTTGTGGATACCGCAGGAATAAGAACCACAGAAGATATTGTTGAAAGTTTGGGCATTCAAAAAACTTTCGAAAAAATTGAACAGGCACAACTGGTTATTTACGTTTTCGATTTAGAAAAAATTAAAAACGGCCAACTTTCCCTTTCGGGAATTTTGGAAGAAATTAAAAAGATAAAAGACAAGTATCCAAACAAGCAACTGCTAATTATTGCGAATAAAGTGGATGTTGCGGATGCAAAATTGATTGAAAAGACAACCGAAGCTTTTCAGAATGCTTCGCTCTTATTTTTATCGGCAAAAGATAAAACTGGTATCCATGAACTCACTTCCACCCTAACCCTTTTGGCAAATAAAGGTGCTTTAAGCAATAACGAAACCATTGTGAGTAATTCGCGCCATTTTGAAGCCTTAAACAACGCTTTAAAAGCCATTAAGGAAGTGCAAAAAGGAATCGACAACCATATCAGCTCCGATTTATTTGCCATCGATATTCGTCAGGCATTATTTCATTTGGGGGAAATCACAGGGCAAGTAACTACCGAAGATTTGTTGGGAAACATTTTTGCTAATTTTTGTATCGGAAAGTAAATACTGCAAACATAGGAAAGCATTATCCACTATAATCCATAATACCAATACTTTAATAAATTACTTTAGATTATATTTTCTTTTATCAATACTTTATTTGAACTTTTATTGTTTATTGAAGACTATGTTGACGATAGGGAGCAACATCAATCATCCATCACACTTATGAATGATTATTCTGGTACTGAAATTCTTAAAGAAGCGACTCTTTTTATGGACTCAGCCTTTCCTGAATGGAAAACAAATCATGGAGTTGGTTCCTGGGCAGGTGAATTTATGCTCACTTGCATTGAGAGTTTGCGATACCTTCAAGATGAAACTGACTATACTTCAGCTGATGTATTAAAAGATATTTATACTCAATTAGTTTATTGTTATCAAAAATCACAAGCTGGTTATTCTTTTGCCATTTTAGATAGAATCACTTCTGAATTTGATATTGCCAACGAAGATTTTGATTATGATAATAGACATTTCTCTGAAGAAGATTTTATAGCATTATATTTGATGAAATTGCATGATTTTCATATAGAATATTTAAAAAAAGTAACCTATGATTTCGATTTTCAATAAATAGAAATTAAAATTTTTAATTATTTAATTAAATAAATAAAACAGTATTAATGGTTTTATATTAAATGGTTTTTTAACTTTATAGCTTATATTATTTTTTCTTGCTTATTAATTATATAAACGAGAAAAACATTGCTAAACAAGGAAAAAGTTAAATGGCATTATATCAAACCTCAGTACTTAAAAATTATCTCAATAGACAAGATGAAGTTATTGTAGATAAGGCGTATAAAAAATACGTAAAGTATTTTCATAACTCCACCATTCAAGAAAACATTAAAAAATCCAAGGAGGAAGAATATCAAGGTATTTTTTTAACTGAGTTATTTGTAAATATATTGGGATATACGTTAAACCCAATGCCTAATTTCAACTTAGTTGCTGAAAAGAAAAACCAATCCAATGCCCAAAAAGCTGATGGTGCAATTTTAAAAGACAATTTAGTAGTTGCTGTTATTGAGTTAAAAGGCACAAAAACAAAAGATTTAGAAAGCATTCGCAAACAAGCTTTTGATTACAAAGCAAATCAAAAAGGCTGTGTTTTTGTAATTACTTCAAATTACGAAAAATTGCGTTTTTATATAAATGATGCCACAGAGTTTGAAGAGTTTAATCTTTTTACGCTTACCAATAAAGAGTTTGAATTACTCTATTTATGTTTAAATAAAGAAAATATACTTGGCAACCTACCTTTAAAAATAAAGGAAGAATCAGTTACTGAAGAAGAAAAAATCACAAAAAGCTTCTATGCAGACTACGCTATGTTTAAACGTGAATTGTATAGAGACCTTGTGAAGCAAAATGGAAAAGATTTAAAATTAATTCGAAATTCTGAATTGGGTTCAGAATCTCACATTTTTGATGAAAAAGAACTTCAACAATTAGAAAAAAATGTTAAGCTTTCACTCTTTAAAAAATCACAAAAATTAATTGATAGATTCCTATTTATATTTTTTGCTGAAGACAGAGATTTATTACCGCCAAATTCAACCGTTCAAATTTTAGATAAATGGAAAAACGATATGGAATTTGGAGATGAAAGACCGCTTTACAACCTGTTTAAACAATACTTTAACTATTTAGATTCCGGAAGAAAGAAAGTTGGCAAAAGAGCCGAAATATATGCTTACAATGGTGGTTTATTTAAGCCTGACTTTATTTTAGACAGTGTTAAAATTGATGATAATTTACTCTACAAGCATTCAAAAACACTTGCAAAATACGATTTTGAAAGCCAGGTTGACGTAAATATTTTGGGTCACATTTTTGAAAATTCTTTAAACGAAATTGAAAGCGTAAATGCTGAAATTGAAGGAAGTGATTTTGACAAGCAAAAAAGCAAACGAAAAAAAGATGGCGTTTTTTACACGCCTAAATACATTACCAAATACATAGTTGAAAATACCATTGGTAAATTATGCATAGAAAAGAAAGAAGAACTAGGCTTTAAAGAAGAAGAATATTATAAAAGCCGAAAAGGGCGACAACAAGCTACTTTAGAAAATTTAATTGCCATACTTGACAGTTACAGAGAATGGCTCTTAAAATTGACCATTTGTGACCCAGCTTGTGGTTCTGGAGCATTTTTAAACCAGGCATTGGATTTTCTAATAAAAGAACACAGATATATTGATGAATTAAAAGCACAACTTTTAGGTGGTGGTTTGGTATTTAGTGATATTGAAAATACCATCTTAGAAAATAACATTTATGGTGTAGATTTAAATGAAGAATCTGTAGAAATAGCAAAGCTTTCTTTATGGTTACGCACCGCACAACCAAAGCGTAAATTAAACGATTTAAACAGTAATATTAAATGTGGCAACAGTTTAATTGACAGTAAAGCGGTTGCAGGAGATAAAGCTTTTAATTGGCAACAAGAATTTCCTCAAATATTTAAAGAAAAAAATAAAAAAGCATTTCATATCACTACCGCGGTACACGACAGTAGAACATCAGAAAGGATGATTGAGTATAAAGTCCGTGAAAAAAGAGATTTAGGCACTAACCCAACTCCAAACATCCGTTACTTTACTGAAGAAGATGAGTTTGTAATAACACAAACCATTGCCAATATTGTAAAAGAAGATAATCTAAATGTGCTGGCGTATAATATTTGTGCAGACCATATTCATTTATTGTTGGTGTGTGAAGAAGAGAATATAACAAAAATTGTTCAAAAGATAAAATCTATAACCTCTAAAAATTGTACCCAAACAAGGGAGCATGCTCTTTTGCCAACAAGGGAGCAGAATCTTTTATCAACAAGGGAGCATGCTCTTTTGCCAACAAGGGAGCATGCTCTTTTATCAACAAGGGAGCATGCTCCCTTGCCAAACACTAAAAAGCAAACTCCTTTATGGACACAAAAATTTGGCTGCAAAGAAATAACCACTGAAGAGCATTTGTTTACAGCTATAGATTATATAAAACACAACCGAAGCAAGCACAATTTACCGCAACACAGCAAGGTGTTAAAACTCCTTATCGAGAATTTTGTTTGCGATTATAAACACGCTTTTAGGGATGAATATAATGGTGGTTTTGATGTGGTAATTGGAAATCCACCTTATGTGAATTTAGAAAGAATGAAAGAGATTTCATTGGCTATTGAAAAAATGGGTTATGAAACATATAATAAAAGAGGAGATTTATATATTTTATTTGTTGAAAAGGGGTTTAATTTAATAAAGGAAAAAGGTATAATTTCTTACATAATGCCTAATAAATGGCTTCAAGCTGGTTATGGGAAAAATTTAAGGGAATATTTATTAACTAAAGAGTTAATCAAATTAATTGATTTTGGAGATTTACAAATATTTGAAGGAGCAACTACATATCCTTGCATTTTCATAGCTAAAAACAACAAACCCAAAGCCAATTTTTCAGTTTCTGTTTTAAAATCAACCAACTCTTTCGATTTTGACACTATTGTAACCAGTACAGCTGAAATCTTTGAAACAACTCAATTTAGTGGCGACACTTGGGTCATTTCATCAAATAAAGAAAGTCAGCTTTTAAATCGTTTTGAGAAATTCACAACATTATCAAAATTTATAAATAATAATGCAAATAGAGGGATTATTCCAGGTTTATCTGAAGCATTTATTATAAATAATGAGCTAAAAGATGTTCTGGTCGAAAAAGATAGTAATTCAAATAAGATAATAGGGAAAATACTTAGAGGTAGAGATTTAAGTCGCTATGGTAAACCAACTAAAAATTCTTTGGAAAATATTATTTTGGCAAGTTTTGGAAGTTATAAATACCTTGAAAATGAATATCCAGCCATTTATAATCATTTAATTCAATATGAGGACAAATTAAAAAAGAGGGGTCAATGCAATGGTAGTAAAGAAACTTCTGAAAAACCATTTACTGGTCAACATCATTGGTTAGAATTGGATAACACTCCATTACCAAACTATTTGAATTTATTTTCAAAACCAAAAATAATGTATCAAGTATTTCAAGTAAAACCTTGTTTTATTTTTGATGAACAAAACCTATATTGTAATAATTCAATGTGGATTATTCCAACTGACAACAAAGCATTACTTGGTGTTTTAAATTCTAAAATGGGCTGGTGGTTAATAACCAAATATTGTACTCAAATACAGAATGGATGTCAATTAATATGGAAATATTTTGGTCAAATACCAATACCTGAACTTACAAATTCAAAACTGACGATTTCAGTTGAAAATATAATTTCCTCAAATGAAGAATTACAAGAAATATCCCAAAAATTCCAACGCAGTTTACAACGCAAATTTGAGTTAGAAACCTTACCTAAAAAATTACAAGATTGGTATTTGTTAAACTATGCAGAGTTTATAAAAGAACTGGCTAAGAAGAAAATTAAATTAAGCCTAAGCGAAGAAGCTGAGTGGGAAGATTATTTTTTACAGGAAAGCAAAAAAGCATTGGCACTAAAAACCGATATTGATACCACAGACAAAGAAATTGATAAAATGGTTTATGAGTTGTATGGGTTAAGCGAGGAGGAGATTGGGATAGTTGAGGAGAGTTAATCATTTAAAAATAAGCTATGATAACAAAAATAAATAAACTTAAGAACTTTGGAATATTTCAAAACTTTTCTTGGAATGGTTTAGATAATTTCAAAAATAAAAACTTAATATATGGTTGGAATTATTCTGGCAAAACAACAATTTCAAAACTTTTTCAAAATTTAGAATTTAAGGATAAAAATAAATATTTCTCAGATTCAGAATTTGATATAACAACCGAAAAAAACAACAAAAACACTAATCATACTCAGAATGATCTTGAAAACTTCCCATATGATGTAAAAGTATTCAACACCAATTATATCAAAAGGATTTTCACTTGGGATAATCCAGTTTCAGAAATTCAACCAATATCATTTTATCTTGGCGACCCATCAGGTGAGTTGGATAAGAAGATTAAGAATTTAGATAAAAAGAAAGCTCAATTAGAAAATATTAGAGATAATCGATATCAGAAAGTAATTGATGACTTCAATAAATTTAATAAAGCGAACGGTAAATTTACTGATAAAGCTAAAGAGATAAGAGAAAATTATCTAGATAATAAACTTGACCAAAACAGGTTAAACAAAGCAATAATTCGACAAATCACGGACAATATAAAAGCTGATTTATCAAAACATATTCTATCTGATACCGACAGAGATAAAACAAAGTCGGAAGCAATAGCTGAAAATACTTTTGAACCTCAAAAAGAAGATTTTAGTTTTATAGAAGACCTTGAAATACTTGCAGGTGAAGTAAAATCAATTTTAGAAGATACTGCACCAAAATCAATTCCTTTTCCCGAATTAGATGAGGATAAGACATTATTCGATTGGGTTCAAACAGGTATAAAATTGCACGAAGACGAAACAGGGTGCAAGTTTTGCACTAAAACCTTGCCTGAAAATAGAATATATGATTTAAACACTTACTATTCGAAGAAGCTGCAAGAAATACAATCTGAAATTGCAAGCGTAGAAGAGAAAATTAGAGCAGAACGAAAGAAATTAAAAATTACATTTCCTTATAAAACTCATTTGGGCACCAATTTTCAGCAAGATTATCAAAAAGCAATAGATAATTACAATGAAACTTTGAAAAATTATAATGCTCAACTAACCGTCTTAGAAAACGATTTAAAACGTAAAACTTCTGACTATTTCAATAAAATTCCTGTAAGAGAAATTGAAGTAATTACTTTCAAAGAAGATTTTGCAGAAATTATAAAATCTGTAAAGGCACATAATAACTGGTTAAATGAATTTGATGCAAATAAGAAAAAGGCATTGGATAAAATCTTAAATCATTATGTCGCAGAATATTTACAAACTGAGGATTACAATAGAAAAGAAACCGACAAAGGTCAAGCTGTAGCTATAATATTAAATATTAACTCAAAAATTTCAACGAACAAGGCTGAAAAATTAAACCTTGAAACGCAATTGAGGGATAATGTAAAAGGACAAGAAGAATTAAATGATATTTTAGAAATCTTATTACATCGGGATGATATTAAAATTGAAATCAGAAGCGATAAATTTACACTTGAAAGAAGTGGACGCCTTGCAAGTAATTTGAGTGAAGGAGAAAAATCAGCGATTGCATTTGCCTATTTTTTAACCGAACTAAAATCATTGCGAAATGATAAACCTCCAAAATTACCAAACACAATTGTTTTTATAGATGACCCAATTTCAAGTTTAGATAGTAACCATATTTTTCAAGTAAGGATACTGTTATATAACTTTTTCAAAGTAAATGATTATGCTCAATTGTTTATTTCCACACATAATTTTGAATTTTTCTCAGTTATGTTAGACACTAAACTTTTGGGTAGAATTGATAAATCCACAACTGAGGATAAACGACCGTTGTATTTTATAAAGCGAAATGATAATAATAGTTCAATAATTAAAAAATTACCAAAGGCATTTAGTTCTTATAAATCAGAATATGTTGGCCTATTTCATACAATTAAGGATTTTAATGATTTGGAGGATAAAGAAGACTTCTTAAATTTATTAATTCTTCCTAATGCAGTTCGTAGATTTCTTGAATTATATACTTTAATGAAATACCCTAGCGATACAGAGGTTGACGATAGAGTAAAGTTTGTTTTTAACCAAGAGGATAAACCATTTTACAACACTAAATTATTACACTGGTTTTCACATCAAAATCAATTTGAAAAAGTACAACAACACGATGATAAAATATTACAAATAGAAGACGCTATAAATGAACTAATGGAACATATTAAAACGAAAGACGAATTACATTGGAAAGGATTGAACGGAGAATAAATTAAAAATAT
Organism: Lutibacter sp.; assembly: GCA_028696945.1. GTDB lineage: Bacteria > Bacteroidota > Bacteroidia > Flavobacteriales > Flavobacteriaceae > Lutibacter. The sequence goes on along the minus strand of JAQVGD010000042.1, from coordinate 7,073 downwards.
ATGAAAAACCAAACCCAAATAAAATGCCCTAATTGTGGAACATCAATGTTTTATCCAAATGAAATCCGATTTAGAAAGTGAAAAACGTTCTCTGTAATGTATTTGGAAACACCATGAAAAACAAATTGAGAAGGTTGTTACCAACACGATTGATATGTATGGTTCTATCAAAGAAATTGCCGGAAATGCCATTCAATCGGTAAAAGCATTGGAGTTATCTGGGGATGATGAGGAGCAACAAAATTTATTGGAGTAATTTCTGATTTTACTTAATCTTATTCATTGTTATCCGATAAAAACCACATTTCTACATAATGTCCAATATATTTTTGTTATCAGTAACTATTATAAATAAGCTTCAGTTGATTTTCAGATTACAAAAATCATTATATTTGAAAATAATACTTGTGAAAAATTGCTAAATATTCCCGGTAATAAAAATTTATAAAACTGATAAAAGATATGAGAATATTCTTTTATCCAATGTTGCCAACAATTTGAAAATGAGAACAGAGAACTTACTTTTAATTTTAGGGTTGATGTTTTCAATCTTTTTAATCGCATTCAGATTTGAAAATGGATTTGAATTCCTAAACTTTCAATTTGAATTTTCTATAATTGATGTTGCGTTTAATAAGTCGAATGAAACTTATCTGAACTCTGCAATATTTGGGTATTTATGCTATCTGATATTTAGTTTGATTACGTGGAAAAAGACAAATGGAATCGATAAAACTCAACTGCTGATTTTCTCACTTTTAACTTTAATTGGAATATCATTTGAACTGAAAACTTTATATGAGAGTTTGAATGGAATATATAACGGCGGACATTTTCGAATTGGAATTCTATTAGCTTTGATTGGTTTCTTAATTGCAAATAGAATGAATATAACTGAACTGAATGAAAAATCTGTTGGCAACAACTCATAAAATTTATGCTTACATTTAAACTAAATAGCAAACGAACCAATAAACATTCAACAATAGATTTGCTACCTCCGAAAAATCTTTATTTCTAAGTCGCATAAATCATTACAAACCGTTTTAAGCAATTAACCAAAAAAATAATTCTATGAAATTGACAAGCTATTTATTAATAATTCTATCTATCGCATTTAATAGTTGTTTAAATGGTAAAAAAGAAGTTAACTACGTTGTTTTATCTGGAACAATTAAAAGTCCTGATATTGATAGTTTAAAATTATACGACAAGGATTTTAAACCTATTCAAACAATTTACTTTTCTAAAGACTTATCTTTTAATGATACATTGTTTATTAGTGAAGGATATTATTATTTGGGAGACTTCAAAACCTCAACAAAGTTGTTGTTTTTAAAACCTTCATATAATTTAAATGCTGATATTAAATCTTTTAGTGAGGACGATTCAATTATATTTCAAGGAAATGGAAGTAATGAAAACAATTATCTACAAAAGAAAAAAACATATAATAAGACCTTTAAGCCAGTTGAAAATTACAAATATTTTTTAACACTCAATGAGGAGCGTTTTCTTAAACTATCCGATTCCATTTATAGTGAAAAAACCAATTTTTTAAATTCATTTGAGAATCTGGACAATGATTTTAAAAATTATGAATCCTTCACGTTAAAATTTGAAAATAGCAGTTTTATTGATAGATATTCTTTGTGGAAAGGCGAATTTATTGGAGATAAAAACTTTAGTGTATCAAAAGATTTTCCAAATCCATATACAAATTATAACCTGTCTGATGAAAAAATGTTATTACATCCAAATTATTTAAATTCAATTGCAGGTGCTTTAAAAAGCAAACATAAAATTATGCTGAGATTCCAAGATGTAGATTTAAAATTTCTGAAAATTTTAGACAATGAAATTAGTAGTGAAATAATAAAAGATGAAATAGCTTATAACTACGTAAAAGAAGGAATAGAACAAACCAATGATTTAGATAATGTTTATAATTTATTTATGTCCATTGTTAAAAATGAAACCTATAAAGATGCAATTAAAAAAAGCTATTTAAATCCTAAAAAATTATCAAAAGGAAAAATTTCCCCAACTTTCGAATTTTTTGATGTCAATAATAATTTAGTAACACTTGAAAGTTTAAAAGGCAAATTAGTATATATTGATATTTGGGGAACTTGGTGTATTCCTTGCATACAAGAAATTCCGGCATTAAAAGAAATTGAACTTGAATTTAGAGAAAAAGATATTTATTTTGTGAGTATTTGCATCAGGGATAAGAAAGAAAACTTCCTAAATTTTGTAAAGGAAAGAAAACTTTCTGGCATTCAGCTTTTTGCGCCTGACATAGATATTCCGTTTTTTAAAGACTATCAATTAAAAACTGTTCCAAGATTTATATTGATTGATAAAGAAGGTAAAATAATAGATGCCAATACCACTAAACCTTCAGACCCAAAATTAAAAGAACAAATATTAGAATATTTATAAATTTCATTATGTATTTTTGTATTTTACGTTAAAGTTATTTTTATATTTTTTCAATTAAACAAGCAATATCAATGTTAAATCTTGTAAGTAAAACCATTAAAACAATCCAAAAAAACAAATTGCTTTCTTCTAAAGAAATTGAACGGGCAAAACTAATTTTTGAGCAAAACAATCATGTTATCCTATCGCAAGGAAAGGAGCAAATGACGCTTCTAATAGACAATGAGAACGAAAAACATATTGAAGTTTATGTAATAGACAATGAAAAATTAGAATTCAAAATAGATGGAAATAGTGCGGATTTAGATGTAAATATTCTTGTTTCACTTTATTTTATTGAAAACGAATTCAACGAGGAAGAACTTTCGGAAGGGAAAAAATACACCCGTGAAGGAATGATAAATCGTGTTTTGCAAGAGTGAATGGCAAAGGCTAAAAAGGCAAACTATAAAATAAAATTGGCATCAAATTTATATGGAGAACATACACTTATAAATGAGAAAGGAAAATCATTTACCATTACTTTAAGAGATTTTAATAAAAAAACTGGTTATATAAATAACATAGATTGGAAAACAAACAAATTAGGAACAACAAAACATATTCTATTCTTATTCAATTATTTAGAAGACAACCCAGCCCTTACTAAAAAACTATCGAAAGAATTTCCTTTTATAGAAATCTATACCGACCCGTTAAATGATTATAAAATTTCTTGGTACTATCCAGAAGAAATAAGTGAAGAAGAAGAAACACTACTAAAATCTTACTTTGGCAATAAAACGTACATAGAAGACAATAAAATCCCCTCGTTTTTTTCATTTTTTCAGAAAGCAAGAGATTTTGAAAGAATAAAAATTCGAGAAGAAGTTTTTGAACGCATAGAAACCTATTTCGAACAAACCGAATTGGCAAACCTCAAAGAAAAAACAACCTTTAATTTTTCATCCATTAATGTAACGCTTTACCCTTATCAAAAAGAGGGAATAGAATTTGCCGTTTTTAAAAAAGGGGTAATTATTGCAGATGAGATGGGACTCGGAAAAACATTACAAGCTATAGGAACCGCTATTTTAAAAAAAGAATTGTTGAATTTTAAAAAAACGTTAGTAATTTGTCCTTCCTCAGTTAAACATCAATGGAAAAATGAAATTGAAAAATTTACAACGGAAACATCGGTAGTTGTGGAAGGATCTCCTGAAGAGAGAGAAAAAATATATGTATCAAATGATAGTCTTTTTCATATCATAAATTATGAAACTGTTTTACGAGATTTATCACATATTAATAAATCTAATTATGATTTTCTAATACTTGATGAAGCGCAAAAAATTAAAAATTATGAAACAAAAACTGCTACGGCAGTAAAGAATATCCACAAAAAACATGCATTAGTTATTACTGGTACTCCTTTGGAAAACAAATTGTTAGACCTGTATTCAATTGTTCAATTTTTAGATCAAAACTTTTTATCTCCGCAATGGGAGTTCTCGTATCAGCATTGTATTTTTGATACAAAATATAAAAATAAAATACACGGATATTACAATCTTCAAAATTTAAAAGAAAGGTTGAATTCAATCCTTATTAGAAGAGAAAAACAAGATGTTTTTGAACAATTACCAAATGTTGTTCAAAAAAATATTTATGTATCATTAACAGAGGAGCAAGCCAATTTGCATGCTAGCTTTGCAAGAGGTATTGCAAAAATTTTAGGTAAAAAATTTAAAACTACTTACGATTGGCAAAAACTAATGCACCTGTTAACCAATATGCGTATGGTTTGCGATTCTAGCTATTTAATTGATAAAGAAACGCATCATTCACCAAAATTAGTTGAATTAAAAGAAATATTGCTCGAACAATTGGATTTAAAAAACAACAAAAGAAAAATAATTATTTTTTCGGAATGGGTAACTATGCTAGGTCTTATTGAAGAAATGTTGACCAAAGAGAATATTACTTTTACAAAACTTACAGGAAAAGTTCCTGTAAAAAAAAGAGGCGCATTAATAAAAGAATTTGAGAAAAATGAAGATTGTCAGGTTTTTTTATCCAGCGAATCTGGTGGTGTTGGACTGAATTTACAAGTGGCAGATACTATTATCAACTTTGAATTACCATGGAATCCTGCCAAAAAAAATCAACGAATTGGAAGAATAGATAGAATAGGACAGAAAAAACAAAAACTACATGTTTTTAATTTATTATCGCATAATTCTATTGAAATGAAAATTGCCACAGGATTATTGCTTAAACAAAATTTATTTGATAGCGTTCTTAATTCCAACAATATGACTGATAAAGTTGATTTTTCCGAAAAAGGGAAATCTCAATTTATAAAACAACTAGAAGAAGTTATTAATGAAGATGATTTTTCAACTAATGATGAAGAAGCAGACAATGAAGAAATTATTTTAGAACTTGAAGAAGAAGAAGTTTTAACCGAGACTACTGAAAATCCACAAGTTATTTCTGAAAAAAAACAGGACAATGTCTATACAGTATTTGAACAAATGGAAGAAGTGATGACCAAAGGAATGGAGTTTTTAACTGGAATGTACGCAATGAGTTCAGGTAAAAAAGTAGAAAACGCAGCAAAACCAAAAGTAAATGTTAATAAAGAAACAGGAGAAGTTTCTATTACTTTTAAAATGGACTTGCACAATACTACTAAGTTAAATTGAAACATAATAGTTTAAATTTATTTTAATATGCTGTAAATCAGGCTTAGCTAACAAAATAAAAAATTTACACTTGAATTTCAATAGTGTTTTGTTCCTGATGTAACATTGCAATAAATTTTTCCGTTGAAATAACTGCGCTACCAGAACGGTATTTATTCATTTAACGTAATGCTAAAAGAAATAAAGGAATTCACACAAAAGTTAAATCAAATAGATTGGAAATTTGAATGTTAACGTGATGCCTGGAGAGTTTTGCCTATAAGACTGCTTTAAGTTGGTGGATTTTTGCGTTATCAGGAGTTATAGCCTTAACAATTGCCATATTAGCAGTAAGCTGGCAGAGTTTTAAAGCAGCAAATAGTAATCCTGTAAAAGCTTTAAGAAATGAATAATCTTAAAAATACCTTTAAATGAATTGCCTAACTCAAAGCAATATTAAGAAATCATAGAACTATTTAGATAATTAAGAGTAATTTTACTGCATCGGAAAGTAATTACAACAAGCAAAGTGAGCATTGAAACTAATTTTCCCCAGTCTTTTAAAAAGTGAATTTCATTTAATTGATCCTTTAAAATCCACAGCAAGAATTAAAACATCAGATTCCCCGCAAATTCCTTTAAGCTAATTTCCGATAGCTTTGCCAGAAATTTTGCATTGCTGTAACGCACAATTGCATTGATATGGTTGAGTTGCGCAGTACGAAATTCAATGGTTGGTATGGTCCCAATCCGGAATTTTTCCATAGTGATCTCGAGGTTTTCCTTCGCAATGGCCTCATTGTTTCTTTCAAGCTCAATCAAACTGATATTGGTTAAATAAGTTTGATAAGTGGTGCCAAGTTGCGATTGTAGAGTCTGCTTTTGTTGTTCTATTTCTAAATCGGTATTTTCAATTTGGATTTTTGCTATTTGTTCATTTCGGTTTTGTGCAAATCCGTCAAAAATATTCAGTCTGGCACTAAATCCGTAACTCCATCCTCGTGAATTGGAACTGGTTGTAAAACCTAGACTGGATTCCGATTCGCTATAAACATATCCTGTACTGGCAACTATGGTAGGATAACGACCTGCGCCAATTTGTTTTAGCCTAAGGAGCGCAATATTTTTGTTGATTATCTGTTCCTGCAATAACGGATTCTGCTTTTGGGCGAGGGATTCTAGCTCTGGTAGAAAAAGTTGTTCCCCTAAAGTTATTTCTTCAATTACCTTAAAATCTATCTTTGTATCACGGGCTAGAATCTCATTAAGACGAATTTTGGTATTGGCAAACAATTCCTTTTGTCGCAATATTGTCGTCAAATCTGTATTTAAATCCACCTTCGCATTCAATACTTCAAGCTTGGATGATTTACCAATAGTAAAACGGTTATTTGCAAGATTTAACCTTTGTTCTGAAATAACAAGGGTACTGTCTAATGCAGTCAGTTGCTGTTGTTGTTGAACCAAATCATAATAGGCAATCATCACATCGCTAACCTGAGATAAAATAGCCTGTTTTAATTGGGCCTCACCCAGTTTTTCCAGTTCTTTCAGTTGGTCATAACGTGCAAACATTCGGAAACCATCAAATAGCGTCCAATCCAAGTCCACTCCATAATTTAGACTTTTATTTTTGTCATTATCGAGTTCTATTGAATTTCCGTCAGCGCGGGTTTGAGAACTGTTTTGAATGCTATTATTGTTGTTTAATGTAGCGCCAACTTTAGGAAGCATTCCAGCATTCCCAATATTCACGCCAGTTTTTTCAATTTCCAGTGCTTTGGATGCTATCTTTATCTGAAAATTGTTCTCAAGAGCAATCTTCACTGCTGTTTCCACCGTAAGTAATTCTTGCGAATGAACTACCGTAGAGAAGAAAAATAAAACTAAGAATTTAAAAATATTATTCATTTAATTGAGTTTCCATTTTTAACAAATTTTTCGGTTCATCAAATTCGGGAC
>JAQVGD010000212.1 GCA_028696945.1 Lutibacter sp. | reverse complement strand
CTACAAAGCCTTGAACTACAAATTCTATCCCTTCGTAAAACGAAAATCTGTAGTACACAGTTCGGAATTTAAAAAAAATAAAATCCCTATTTTACAGAACTTATCGCCCGGTTAGCTGCAAAGTGGGGTAAGAATCAGGATTAATGACAAAAAAATTGACCATGAGGAGTAGGAGTAGTAAAAAATAATTATATGTGCGAAGTTTGAATGAGTTTAAATGGTATTAGTCATTTTCATTGCACAAGCATGTTAGAAATTTTATCTTTAGACTTAAATTATTAAAGTGGTTGATAATATTGTTTTATTTGAATTTCTTTGCTATTTGGTGCTTAAGATTTGCTTTTTCAACTTTCAACTTCCAACCCCCATTGCCCCATAAATTGCAGCACCTAACAGCGGTGTTTTTTCATTTAATATTACTTTTACGGGCATCATTTCCAACAAAGAAGCCATTCGCCCAGATTGAACAAAATTATTAGTAAATAATTCTTTGTCTATCCCTTTAATAATTTTCGGTACAATACCACCGCCAATAAAAATTCCGCCAGTAGCTTTCAGTTTTAAAGCCATTTGTGAGGCTTCCGTTGCTAAGTAACGCATAAAAATAGCCATAGTTTCTATGCAAACCTCATCCTTTTTTTCAATTGCTGTTTTGGTAATTAATGCCGCAGGGTCTTCTTTAGTGAATTTTTCCATAAACCACACTGGCATAGGGATAGCTCTCAATTGCCTTAAAATTTCATGTATATCAACAATACCTTGACCTGATAATAGCCTTTCCCAACTAACATCGCCATATTTTTGGCGCATAAAATTAAAAATCTCTAAATCTAAACTATTTTGTGGGCTAAAGGAACAATGTCCACCCTCGGTAGCAAAAGGGTGGTATTTTTTGCCATCCCAAAACAAACCTGCTTCTCCAAGCCCAGTACCTGGCGAAATAATGGCGGCATTGCCAGCTAAATTTTCACCCATTATTAAAGTTTCAAAATCATTTTCTTGTAATGTGGACAATCCATAAGCGTTAGCTTCTAAATCATTGATAACAAATACCGATTTTACTTTTAATTCCTTACTGATTTTTTTGCGGTCTATAATCCATGGAAAATTTGTGCCTTGGACAACACCTTCTATTACAGGACCAGCTACACCAAGACAAATAGCATCAATGTTAGCATAATCCTCAACATAAAATTCATTAAACAAGTCTGTAAAAGAATCGTAATCTTTTGTTTGGAATGATTTTTCATTTATTGATTCTAGCTTTCCGTCAATGATTTTAAAAAGTGCCAAATTTGTTTTTGTGCCGCCAATATCGGCCGCTAAAACAATTGCGCTAGTAGGAACGTTTTTATTCAAAAAAGCCAAAGGGATTTGGTCTTTACGGAAAAACGGAATTTTTAAACTTTTTGCTTTATCCATAATACTATTATTTTGTATAAATCTTACTCTTTAATAAAAAACCATCCACAAAATAATTCAAATTATTAATACGGATATATTAAAATTAAATTGGTATAATTTGATATAACGAAATTAGTTATTAAAAAAGCGATAAGAAATGACCCAGATCATTTCGAAGGTTGGTAATTGAACCTAACTTTGAAAAGGTATTGTCTTGATTGCTTTCAACGCAATTACCACAAAATGCAATTTTTTAAATTTAATGATATGATTAAGGATTATTCAAAAAACTATAACGAGCTCACAAAGTTGATGGGTGAAATGGGAACTAAGATTCCTGAAACTATGAGAGCCTTTAATGCCCTTCATAAGGCCAGTACAGATGTTGGTGCGTTGCCTACAAAATTCAAGGAACTCATTGCAGTTGGAATTGCCATAACTGTAAGGTGCGATGGATGTATCGCTTTTCACGTAAAACACGCCTTAGACTCTGGAGCCAGTTCAGAAGAAATTATGGAAACCATTGGAGTAGCCGTAATGATGGGAGGAGGACCTGCTGTAGTGTATGGTTGTGAGGCGATGGAAGCATTGAAGCAATTTGCGGTTTTGGAATCTTGATTTTTTTTCCTCCTTAAACCTCGGAACTAAAGAGAGAAAAAGCTCTTTGTTAAACAACTGGAATCAAGAAAATCCTTTCACTTTAGAGTTAAGATAAAGGGAATTTTCGATATCAAGATGTTTATATTATTCACGTTATTAAATAATTAATTTTAGATATTTTTTCAGGAATGACTTGGGTCATATTAAACTTCGATGTAAAATTGAACCTTTAAAAAAGTTTGCTTAAAATAAATAATACAATGGAAAAACAAGTTTTATTCAATGATAATATGCGCTTTGAACACCAACAATGGAAAAGAGAACTCATTTTTTGGAAAGATGAGTTAATATCTTTTAACAATAGATTAAGTGAGTTGGTAACACGTTGGGAAGATAAAAAAAATCTCACTCAATTATCTCAATATCAAAATCAATTTATAATCCACGGAGGTGTAATTGAAGATTTAGAAGAAACTATTGAAAAACACGAAATGCGTATTGTAGGACGAAGTAAAACAGGAATAGATGCACTAGATATACAATTGGCTAAACAACATATTGAGTTTAGAAATCATATAGAAACGCAAAGAGAGATATACGCCGAACTTAAAAAAAAGTTTTTTAGGTTTCTTGAAAAATATTTGTAGCCTTTTACCCATTTTTACTAAGGGTAAATACAAATATACCAAGATATAAATGAATTAGGACATGAAAGACAGTATAGCCAATACAAACCAATAAAATTCAAAGAGAATTTAGTGGAATTCAATAAAAACACCAAGAAAAATCAAAGGATATTTGAACGTGGATTTAAGTACGAAATGGATGATATGGGAAAGTCCCAATGTCATTAAGTTAAGTTTTTAACGCCTTTGTTTTGTCATTCCGATGCACGAGGAATCACATCATGTTAAGCTATTTTTGTGATTCCTCCTTTGTCGGACACGAGCGATAGCAAACTGGCGAAGCAATGACAAATATTTCCTTAACTTAATGGCATTGACCTAGAGGCTTGTAATTATCTTTTTATGCATGGCTAAAAAATATACCTGTACTGATATAGATCATTTCACAATAGCTATTATAATGCTACTTTAGTAAATAAGAATCCGAACAGAGATAAATTCAATAAATCCAAAATATAATTTAAAAATCATAAATCCGAAATATTATGTCTTTACTATCTAAAAAGGAAATAGCCGAATTACATGAAATCAATCAAAAACAATGTATTTCAATTTTTATACCTACACACAGAGCAGGTAAAAAAGTATTGCAAAAAGAAGATAGATTGTATTTAAAAGTCCAATTACAAACGGTAAAAAAAGAGCTTGCTAAAACAGGTTTGCATCAAAAAACCATCGATACAATTACAGCTCCAGTACAGCAATTAATTGATGACAGTTCATTTTGGCGACAACAATCTGATGGTTTGGCCATTTTTATAGCTGAAAATTTTTTTCAAAAATATACGCTTCCTATTCATTTTAAGGGATTTAATTATATAGCCGATTCATTCTATCTAAAACCGTTGATGCCGCTTTTTGTTGGCGATGGCTTTTTTTATTTAATGACATTGGAAATAAGCAATGTCCATTTATATGAATGCACTCGGCATAGCATTACCGAAATTATTATTGATGATTTAATACCCGAAAACCCACAAGACAGAGTAGGTTATGATTATGAAGAAAAAAATCTGCAATTCAGGACACAGCAAGCGGGTATAGGACAAGTGATGTATCATGGTCAAGAAGCCGCTACAGGAAAAAGAAAAAATGAAATCAAAAAATATTTAAGAGCCATTAACAACGGAATTAGACCTCTTTTAAAAGATGATAGCATACCGTTGATTGTTGCCTCTCAAGACTACCTTTTTGATATTTATAAAGGTGTAAATACGTATAAAAATTACTTCGATCAAAATATTAATGGCAACTTCAATAATGTAGATATTTTAGAAGTTCATGAATGGGCTTGGAAGAAAATCTCACCCACTTTTGACAAAAAACGAAAAGATAAAATAACACGCTTCATAGATGAGCAAGGTACTGGGAAAACAGACACAGGAATAGGAAAAATTTTACCAAAAGCATTTGAAGGAAAAATAGACACGTTATTTTGTGAAAATTTAGCAGATATTTTTGGGACTTATAAAGTAGAAAATGACATCGTTATTGCAACCGAAACTGAAGAAAAAGAAGCATCTGTGTCATTGATGAACTTAGCGGCCATAGAAACATTTTTAAATGGTGGCACTGTTTATCTATTGGATAAGAAAGATATGCCCAATCCGAATTCGAAAATCAATGCGTTATATAGATATTAAAAAATATTGTTG
>JAQVGD010000211.1 GCA_028696945.1 Lutibacter sp. | reverse complement strand
GCGGAAACTATTAATTTTAGCCTATATTTTGTGGAAGAAAGATGAAGAATATGACATAAAATATCAATGGAATTAAGAAACATCGGATATAATTAACGGTAAGCCTTCTTTTGAACCAATAAGAATTAAAAAAAAAGCGGAGCAAAACTGCTCCGCGCTAGATAGTCTTAGGCTCAATGAATTGCCAAAAGCCTTCTTTTGTTAAGGCAAAAATATAAAAAAAGAAGTTAATTAATAAATTAAATTAGGATTTAACCATAGTATCTAAAGGGTGGCTTATTCTCAGTACTAAAGAATTTTTGCGCCCTTTAGGGCTGGGGCAAACAAAAATTCGGCTCATTTATTAAGTTTTTTCTACTTGATGAGTAAAAGTGGATATACAATATTTTTTTAAACAATTGTGCCTAATCATTATACCAAAGAAAAATTAACTTTAGGTATTTTAGGCACTCCAAACTTTAGGCACTTATTTATTCCGCACATAAATCAATTTAAATCGCACACCACTTTGCACGCGCTGGTCAATTTCAAATTGGCTGAGAGACTTGAATAAAGGTGTCAGTTTCTCAAATCCGAAATTTCTGGAGTCAAAATTAGGTTGTTTTTTCAGAATTAAAGAACCTACATCGCCCAAAAATGCCCATCCGTCTTCATCTGCCACATCTGAAACCGATTGTTTAAGGAATTTAATCACTTTTGGCGTAATTTTCTCCAGATTTTGCTTTTTGGATGCGCCACCTTTTTCATCCTTTGTTTCGCTATAAGGTTCTAAAATTTCCAGATATATAAATTTATCACAAGCCACAATAAATGGATCAGGCGTTTTCTTTTCCCCAATTCCATAAACCTGCATTCCTGATTCTCGGAGTCTTGTTGCCAATCGCGTAAAATCGCTGTCTGAAGAAACTAGGCAGAAACCATCAACATTATTAGAATATAAAATATCCATGGCATCTATAATCATTGCGGAATCTGTAGCATTTTTTCCTGTGGTATAACCATATTGCTGTATGGGCGTAATGGCATTTTCCAGCAAAATTGTTTTCCATTTACTCAATTGGGGCTTTGTCCAGTCGCCATAAATTCTTTTAATAGTTGGCGTGCCATACAGGGCAATTTCCTCCATCATTTCCTTAATATATTTTGATGGGATATTATCACCATCAATTAAAACAGCTAATTTTATGTCTTTTTCCATAAGATGAAATTTTTATCAATTTTATTTTATTGATTTTATTCTATCCTTAAAATGAATAAGTTAACTGCTTTTTCTTGTGAAATAATTCACAAAAAAAAACAAAAAAAACTAAATTTCAGAATAAAAAATAAATTAATATCTTGCTAAATTAGTTAAACCCAATTATAAAACCGTACCTTTGCGCCTAATATTATATTTAAAATTTTTAACAATGAGTAAAGGAACAGTAAAATTCTTCAATGAAGCAAAAGGATTTGGTTTTATTAGTGAAGAAGGTTCAAACAAAGAACATTTTGTACACATTTCTGGATTAATCGACGAAGTACGCGAAGGTGACGAAGTTGAATTCGATTTACAGGAAGGTAAAAAAGGATTAAACGCAGTGAATGTAAAAGTTATTTAATATATACTTATCTTTTTACAATGTAGAGCCTATCATTTTTGATAGGCTTTTTTTTTCAAAACCATATTATTGAAAAACAACCGATAAGGTCGCAGTATTTACGCTCATTTTCAATGATTTCAAAACAACATATATCCAATCAATTCAACTACCTTTGCCACTTTTAATAAAAATACATGACATTTAAAGATTTAAAAATTATTGAGCCTATCCTGAAAGCCTTAAGTGCTGAAGGTTATACACACCCCACTCCAATTCAAGAACAATCAATTCCAATTTTGCTAAATCGTAACGACCTTTTGGGTTGTGCGCAAACAGGAACCGGAAAAACGGCAGCATTCGCCGTTCCTATATTACAACATTTATTCCTTGACCATAAAAGCACCAGCAAAAATCAACGTAAAATTAGAGCGTTAATTATTACACCTACACGAGAATTGGCAATCCAAATTTCTGACAGTTTTACGGCTTATGGAAAATTTACAGGAATTAAAAACACTGTTATTTTTGGTGGTGTAAAGCAGGGCGGACAAACAGATACGCTTCGCAGAGGCGTTGACGTGCTTGTTGCAACACCAGGAAGATTGCTCGACTTGATGAATCAAGGCTATATTTCATTAAAAGATGTGGAATATTTTGTGCTGGATGAAGCTGACCATATGTTGGATATGGGTTTTATTCACGATATTAAAAAAATTATCGCCAAATTGCCGACAAAACGACAATCCTTGTTCTTTTCGGCAACAATGCCTGCAGATATTGTGAATTTATCCCGAAAAATATTAGGAAACCCACAAAGAGTAACCGTAAAACCTGAGCAAGCGACTGCCGAAAAAGTAGAACAGGCTATTTATTTTGTCAGCAAAAAAAGCAAACCTAAACTATTGGTGCATTTGTTGGAAAACCAGGCAGTGGAATCTACACTTGTCTTTTCGAGAACGAAACACGGAGCTGATAAAATTGTGAAGTTTTTAGGAAAAGCCGACATAAGTGCCGCTGCCATTCACGGCAATAAATCACAAGGTGCTCGACAACGAGCTTTGGGCGATTTTAAAAGTGGCGAAACAAGTGTTTTGGTTGCCACGGATATTGCCGCTCGAGGCATAGATATCGATGAATTGTCACTAGTAGTAAACTACGATTTGCCAAATATTCCCGAAACCTACGTTCACCGTATTGGAAGAACCGGACGCGCAAGTGCCAGCGGAATTGCCATTTCGTTTTGCGATGCAGAGGAAAGAGCATTTTTACGCGATATTCAAAAATTAATCGACCAAAAAATTCCTGTGGTAACAGAACATCCTTTTATTGCTGATGGTATTGATGATGTTCTTGTAAATGAAGAAAAATCGCGAAAAAATTCGCGTCCCAAAAAATCTGGAAATAGTGGTGGAAGAAATAATGGTTGGAAGCATCGCAAACCAGTAGCAAAAAAATAGCACCGATAAAAAACAGTAACTATAAAAACGAAAAAGGCCATCAGAAATGATAGCCTTTTTTGTTTTTTTTGGATTATATAAAGATTAATATCTTTTTTTTCCACCAAATTTGTTGTCACGCTTAGGTGCATCAGTTTTTGGTTTTGCTTTACTCACAACAATAGTGCTGTTGTCGTATTGACACTCATCAAGCTCTTCAATTGCTTTTAAAGCATCGTCGGCGTTCTTCATTTCAACAAAGCCAAATCTTTTAGATTCGCCTGTTTCTTTGTCAGTAATAACTTTTGCAGAAACTACTTCACCATACTCTTCAAATAATCCCTGTAAGTCTTCACTAGTTGTAGAAGAACTTAATTTTGCTACGAAAATGTTCATGTTTTAATTAAAATGTTATATAATTTAAGTTTAAGAAATTGAAGTAAGCAAATTGAATAAATACCCACAATACTAAAATTTCAATCGAATCGGCAAATATAAATAAATAAATCCAATCTTTTTTATAAATACCTAACTATCTTACACGCTGAAAAAAGAATATGCGCGTCGTGTTTTTGGCTATTGAAATTTGTATTTTAAAAATCGATTTTTTAACTATTCTGGGCGTTACCTTTCAGGTCGCGCTATCCGCTAAATCTTTTTTTCCATTTCATTTCAAAAAAGGATATCGCTGCTATCGCTAACGCAAATTGATTTACATTTTTAGATTTTACGATTTTTAATTAAAGGCTTTTTCGGTTTTGGTCAAAAATTCCAAGCCATCAGGTTTACAAATTTAATACGTTACACACGGATTACAAATCCGCGCCAGCAGGTAAAGTCGCTGGAACTTGTTTTCGGGAAAAATATATTTTTCTACAAACAGTAAGTCCAGATAGAACTAAAATAGCTCTTTATGGCTATATATTTGTAGAAACATAAAATAATTTATTAATTAAAGTCCCATTGAAGCGACCTGTTTTCATCAAAAATTTAATCGGACAATAATTAATTGTTAATTATTTGTAGGCTTTTAAATGCTTATTTCAATAAATTTAATACCTAATTCTTTCTGAATTTCGTGGATTCTTTGTACTTCATTCGGAACAATTAAGGCAATTGAGAATCCAGTTTTTCCGGCTCTTGCAGTTCTGCCACTTCTATGTGTGTAATATTCCAATTGCTCAGGCAGTTGGTGGTGAATACTAAACCACTATGGACTGCAAGTCCATAGGTTTCTATGAAGAATGAAATTCTTATTCCAAAATAATATTATCATCACTATCTTTATTAGATGGATTTCTATGATGCTCAAGATAATCTTGAACCAT
>JAQVGD010000041.1 GCA_028696945.1 Lutibacter sp. | reverse complement strand
AAACCGGAAGTGCCATTACCTGGAAATACCCTAGCTGCATCTTAAAAGGTGATAATTCAGTTGGCGAATTCTATTCTATTGCTGTGACAAATAATTTCCAGCAAGCGGATACTGGTACAAAAATGATTCATTTGGGAAATAACACAAAAAGTACCATTATTTCAAAAGGAATTTCCGCAGGACATTCGCATAATTCTTACAGAGGTTTGGTGCAAATAAGCCCGAGAGCAAATAATGCCCGGAATTTTTCGCAATGTGATTCCTTATTAATGGGTGACAAATGTGGTGCACACACGTTTCCTTATATTGAAGTAAAAAATAAATCCGCACAAATTGAACACGAAGCCACCACAAGTAAAATTGGGGAAGATCAATTGTTTTATTGCAACCAGCGAGGCATTAATACCGAAAAAGCCATCGCCTTAATCGTTAACGGATTCGGTAAAGATGTGCTTAATAAATTGCCGATGGAATTTGCCGTGGAAGCACAAAAATTACTGGAAATTAGTTTGGAGGGGTCGGTAGGCTAAGCCCCCTAACCCCCGATGGGGGAATTTGAAAAAGTTACAAGTTGGAAAAATTATGTTACAGCAAACAATTACAACTTTCCACAAACAAAAAGATAAATGAATAAAAAAATAAAGTTGAAAAGTTTAACATTAAAACTTTAAACATTAAAACTTTAAAAACTTTTTAGAAATGTTAAAAATAAATAATTTACACGCCAATATCAATGGCAAAGAGATTTTAAAAGGGATAAATCTCGAAATAAAAGCAGGTGAAATTCATGCGATTATGGGACCAAACGGTTCAGGAAAAAGCACCCTTGCATCAGTTATCGCAGGAAAAGAGGATTTTGAGGTTACCGAAGGTTCTGTAGTGTTAAACGATGAAGATTTGGCTGATTTCGCTCCTGAAGTTAGAGCGCATAAAGGTGTTTTTTTGTCATTTCAATATCCGATAGAAATTCCTGGCGTAACCGTTACCAACTTCATAAAAACCGCCATTAACGAAACGCGTAAAGCAAAAGGATTAGAGGAATTACCAGCAAAAGAAATGTTGCAATTGATTCGAGAAAAGGCTGATTTATTGGAAATTGACCGTAAATTTTTATCGCGTTCTTTAAATGAAGGATTTTCTGGAGGTGAGAAAAAACGAAATGAAATATTCCAAATGGCAATGCTGGAACCGCAATTGGCGATTTTAGATGAAACGGATTCGGGTTTGGATATTGACGCCTTAAAAGTTGTGGCAAATGGCGTAAACAAACTTAAAAGCGAAAGCAATGCCGTATTGTTAATTACGCATTATCAACGTTTGTTAGATTATATAGTTCCTGATTTCGTGCACGTATTATACAACGGAAAAATAGTAAAATCGGGCGGAAAAGAACTGGCACACGAACTTGAAGAAAAAGGTTACGACTGGTTGAAATAAAATATAATTTGAAACGTTTTTTGGTTTCAAGTTAGATGCTATGGCAACGATTAAAAGATTTGAAGATTTAGAGATTTGGTAAAATGCAAGAAAGCTCTCGAAAGAAATCATAGAAATTTCTAAGTGTACCGATTTGAAAAATGATTACAAACTTAAAGATCAAATAAAAGGCTCTTCAGGATCTGTTATGGATAATATTGCAGAAGGGTTCGAGAGGGATGGGAATTTGGAATTTAGTCAATTTTTATCTATTTCAAAAGGATCTTCTGGTGAAACAAGGTCACAGTTATACAGGATATATGATTCTGGTTATATTTCAGAGGACCAATTAAAATTACTTGTTGATGAGTATGAACATTTAAGCAGAAAAATTGCAAGTTTTATTTCTTACTTAAATAAAAAAGATTACAAAGGCACAAAGTTTAAATAATTAAATCTGAAACTTTAAACCTGAAACAATTAACATTAAAACAATGGAATTAAAAGAAAAATTAGTTTCTTCATTTTTGGCTTTTGAAAACAAAGGAAATATAGACCTTGATTCAACGGTGCACGCCATTCGGTTAAAAGCCATTCATAATTTTGAAAAAGAAGGTTTCCCGACAAAAAAAGATGAAGAGTGGAAATACACAAGTTTAAACCCTTTACTAAAACACGATTATAGCCTTTTCCCAAACGCTGAAAAAACAATCGGATTTAAAAATGTAAAAGACTATTTAATCAACGATATTGATTCTTATACCTTGATTTTTATTGATGGCGTTTTCAGCTCATTTTTATCTGAAACTACGCATGACGACTGTGATATTTGTGTATTGTCTTCCGCGTTGGCAAGACCGAAATATAAAATGGTCATCGACAATTATTTAAACACCATTGCCAACAAAGGTAACAGTTTGTCGGAATTGAACACCGCTTTTGTAAAGGAAGGAGCCTTCATCAATATTCCAAAAAATACGATTGTTCATAAACCGATACAAATTATCAATTTTTCAACGGGAAGTGAAAACGAAGTGTTGCTGCAGCCAAGAAATTTAATTGTTGTTGGTGAAAATTCGTATGTTCAGGTTATTGAACGTCATCAAAATTTATCTAAAAACACCACACTCACAAACTCCGTTACAGAAATTTTTGTCCATAAAAGAGCTATTGTAGATTATTATAAAATTCAAAATGATACTGATGAATCCTCTTTAATCGACAGCACTTTTATTACACAAAAACAACAAAGTGTGGCTTCTGTAAATACTTTTTCATTTGGAGGAAAAATGACCAGAAACAATTTGGAATTTTACCACGAAGGAGAAAATATCACTTCCAACTTAAATGGAATTACTATTTTGAACAACAAACAACACGTTGATAACCATACGCTTGTGGAACATAAATTTCCTAACTGCGAAAGTCATGAATTATATAAAGGTATTTATGCCGATAGATCCATCGGTGTTTTTAACGGAAAAGTAATTGTGCGGCAAGCTGCCCAAAAAACCAATGCTTTCCAACAAAATAATTCTATTTTAATTGATGATGGTGCTGCTATAAATTCTAAACCCCAATTGGAAATTTTTGCCGACGACGTGAAATGTTCCCATGGATGTACCATTGGACAATTGGATGAAAGTGCCTTATTTTATATGCAAACGCGAGGAATTCCTAAAAAAGAAGCCAAAGCATTATTGCTATATGCCTTTGGAAACGATGTGGTTGAAAAAATTAAAATTCCGCAGTTGAAAACTTTAATTTCCAAGCTCATTGCCAAAAAATTGAATGTACAGCTGGGATTTGAATTGTAAATCTCCTAACCCTGAGGGGCAATGCTGTTAAGTTAAGGAAATATTTGTCGTTGCTTCGCCAGTTCGCTATCGCTCGTATCCAAGAAAGGAGGCGTCAAAGACTTACTTAATGACATTGGCTTTCGTGGTTACGAGGCTAATAATACGGCGAAATCATCACATAAACAACCACGCCACTTACGGCAACGTACAACCACAACGGAAAGGTAAAATGCGCTATTTTTTTATGTAGTTCCACTTGATTTGTGATGGCTCTTACAAAGGTAATTAACACAAATGGGATGACCGCAACAGATAAAATAATGTGTGAAATTAAAATAACAAAATAAACGTTTTTTATAAAGCCTTCACCTCCAAATTTCGTGGAATCAGAAGTCATGTGATAAGCCATATACAGCACTAAAAACAATACGGAAAAGATAATGGCCGTTTTCATCAATTTTTCATGTAGTGCTACTTTTTTGTTTTTAATGGCCCAAAATGCCACCATAAGTAGCACTGCCGTAAACGCATTTAGCGAGGCGTAAATTGGAGGCAGAAAAACAGGAAGTTTTACATCGATTTTAACACCAAACAAAATTGCAACTGCCAATGGAATTGCTATTGATAAAATAACAATCCATTTATTGTATTTTTTTGAAGCTGTTGCCATTATTCTTTTAACAGTATTTTAATGTCTTCTTTAATTTGTTGCACGCCTGTTGGGTTGAGTCCATCGTAAAAAGCAATCGGATTTCCATATTTATCCAATCTCGAGCGAATATTTCCATTTTTATCCACCAAAGCAAACATCCCAGAATGTTCAAATCCGCCCTCTGCATTGCTATCTTCTCCTGCATACAGGGTAAATCCAGTATTTGCCAATTCATAAATACGATCCTGTTCACCTGTTAAAAAGTTCCAGTTTTTTGAAGTTGCGCCGTGTGTTTTGGCATATTCCTTTAAAATCTCAGGCGTATCATGTTTTGGGTTGATGCTGAAAGAAGCAATGCCAAAATCTGGATTTCCATAAAATTCATTTTGAATTTTTAGCATGCTTTCAGTCATTTTCGGGCAAATAGTAGGGCAGGTGGTAAAGAAAAATTCCACCACATATACTTTTCCATCATAAAATGAATCTGAAATTAATTTACCTTCCTGATTGGTAAATTCAAAGGAAGGAACTTTGGCGATGGTAATTAATTTTGGCGTTTTAAATTTATTTACAATTTTTGGAACTGCATAAATTCCAAAGATTAAAATGATAAATGCAATACCTACATAACTATATTTTTTCATTTTAGTAAAATTAGATTTTCCGTTTTCTTCTTTGCTGCTTTTCAGCAGATTTTTTCAATTGGTAATAAATAATGTCAATATCGTCTTTCATTTTATTCTTCAATGTTGAAACGGATTTCATATTATAGCCATATAATTTTCCTCCTTTGGTGTCTTCATCATCTTTTCTTCCGCGCAAGCGCAACTCCATATCCACAATATACGCATTTTCGGAATAAAGATTTTCATTTAATTTGAAAGGCGTTTCAAAGCTATTAAAAAGCAAGTTGATATTTTGCGGACTTGCGTAAATAAAATGCCATTTGCTGATATCTGTAAAAGCAGAAAGCTCATTTATGGTTTCGCTGTATTCATTTTCCAACCCCTGTGGAAGAATGGCGACCATCTGAAAAAATGGTTTTGAATAATATCGTTTGTAAATTGTTTGGTTTAAATTAAATAGACTGGCCTTGGCTATATTGATATCACTACCCAAAAAACAAACGATTGTAAGTTTTTCTGAAAAAGTTGCCGTTGTTGCCCGAGAAATATTTTTTAGGTCAATTACATTTTCGGTTAGAATAGGTAAATTTGAATATTTGTAGATTCCTTTCGACAGAAATATGTAAAATACCAAAGGCAATAAAAACAGGCTAAAAAGTACCCAGAATTTTTTCATGTGATTAAAGTTAAACAAAAAGAGGCTACCTAAAAGTCGAATTTTCGTCAACCTGAACTTGTTTCAGGTTCTCATAGAGATTGATAATTAGCGTGATGAGATTCTGAAACAAGTTCGAAATGACGGATTCAAATACTTTTTAGGCAGATTCTTTTTCTATTTAAAATATTAGTAGTTCCACTTTGTAAGCGGGCCTAAAACTTCGTTGATGTAATTTCCTTCAATTAATAATAATGTAGCCAAATAAATGATTACGAAAACGGCAGTCCAAACCACCGCTCTTCTTAAACTCTTTTTTTCATCGGCCATATGCATGAAAAACCAAGTGATGTAATAGGCTTTTACCAAGGTTAAAATTAAGAATATGATATTTAGCGGACTTGTTCCGAAAATTTTGGTTAAATAAAGTGCATCTGGTTTGGTAATTCCCAAATAAACTTCAACAATTGTGATAATGGACAGGATGGCAAATACTTTCCAAATTAATTTTGTGTGCGATGTATGTTCTTGTTCGTGTGTCATTTAAATATCTTTTTATGAGTTAAATCAAGTAGAAGAAGGTAAATACAAATACCCAAACCAAATCTACAAAGTGCCAGTAAAGTCCAACTTTTTCAACCATTTCATAATGCCCTCTGCGCTCATAAGTACCAATAATCACATTAATAAAGATGACGGTGTTAATAACAACTCCAGTAAAAACATGAAATCCGTGGAAACCTGTGATAAAGAAAAAGAAATTGGCAAACAATGTTTTTCCGTATTCATTTTCTCTTAAATTGGCACCTTTAACCACTGCTGTTGCTTCATTTAAAAAACCGATTGCTTCATTGTGTGGAATAATGGTTTTTGCTTTTGTTTCTGTATTGATGAGCTCGGTTCTTATGGAAATTGCAGGATTTGCCTTAAAACTTTCAACAACTTCATTTAAGGTAAAAGGTGGCAATTTAGCTTCTTTCATATACCATATTCCATTATTTGCGGTATGTCTTATTCTTCCTGTATTTTGGGATTTCACAAAGCTTTCCAAAGTGATTTGCTCACCTGTAGCATCAACAAATTGAATAATTTTTCCATCGTTTAATATTACTGCGCCGAAGGTTCCTCCTATAAAGTTTTTCCATTCCCAAGCTTGTGAACCCAAGAAAATAGAACCTCCAACAATGGTAAGAAACATGTAAAAAGTTACTTTCTTTTTGTTCATTTGGCGACCTGCGTCAACTGCCAAAACCATCGTTACCGATGAAAATATCAAAATAAAAGTCATTAACGCCACATAATACATGGGCGCATGTACCCCGTGTAAAAAGGGAAAGTGTGTAAAAACTTCATCGGCTATTGGCCAGGAATCATGAAATCTAAAACGCATTAAGCCATACGCTCCCAAGAAACCTGAAAATGTTAATGCATCGGATAAAATGAAGAACCAGATCATCATTTTACCATAACTTACACCTAGCGGTTTGTCGTTTCCTCCTTCCCCGGATGTTCCATTATTTTCAATAGGAATAGTTACTTCCATAAAAGTTTGTTTTGATTTTTAGTTATAGTTGTGTCAAAAGTACATATTTTTTATTATCTAATAAAATAGAAAAATAAAAACAAATATATCCAAAGAATATCCACAAAATGCCAGAAAATAGCACCTAATTCAAGTCCGAGCATCTCATTGGCCGAATATTTTTTATTGAAGTGATTAAAAGTCACTACCAACAATACCACAATCCCTGCCGCAGCATGCAATAAATGGGCGATGCTGATTCCATAAATAAAAGATGATTTTACGGTGCTTTGTTCACCTGCAAAAAACAATCCTGCATATATTAATTCTTTAAATCCCTCAAATTGAAAAAACATAAAACCAATTCCCAAAAACAGGGTTGACAATAAAAAAATACTTGTAAGTTGTCGGTTATTTTGTTTGATGAAATGTTTTGCAAGCAAAAAAGTGATGCTGCTTAATATGATTAAGGAGGTACTAATATAGAAAGCCTGAGGTAAATCGAAGGAAACCCAATCGCTGCGTTTTCTGCTTACTACATAAGCACTTGTGAGTCCGGCAAACATCATGGTCATGCTTACCATGGAAATCCACAACATCGGTTTTGCCGACTTCCTTTTGGCTTGTTTGTATTCTTGGTTTAAAGTTTGTTTCATCTGTTTAAATTTTATTTTTTTGTTGGTACAGCTGCTGTTCGCCATTGATCATTCCTCTGTGTATCAAAATTTGTTATGCTCGTTTCATCTGTTAAAAGTTAAAAAAATGTTTAAATATATAATCGTTTAACTGTTTAATTTTAAAAATTCGTAAATCAAAAATTGTATATTACAATTCAAATTCTTAATGTAAAAACTTATCTATCACATAAATAATCTGTGCCATCGTAATATAAAATACACTTGACAGCATTAACTGACGGGCTTCTTTATTGGTTTGGTTTTTATATAATTTTACGGCATAAAATAGCATAATACCACCCAAAAACACCAAAATGACCGCTGTGACGGGATAAATATAAAAATTTCCTGTTAATTTCAATACGGGAATTACAGAAACTATAATTAAACATACGGTATAAACAATAATTTGTACCACTGCTTTTTTATTTTTCTGCCCCATCGGCATCAAATTATAGCCAGCTTTTTTGTATTCCTCATACTGAAGCCACGCAATTGCCCAAAAATGTGGAAATTGCCAAAAAAACTGAATTAAAAATAAAATGCCTGGTTCAATGGAAAAATTATCGGTTGCTGCAACCCAACCCAACATAAAAGGAATGGCTCCGGGAATTGCACCTACAAAAACAGCCAAAGGCGTTACAGATTTTAACGGCGTGTAAACGCTGGTGTATAAAAAAATGGAAATTGCACCAAACAAGGCGGTTTTCGGATTGATGCTGTATAAAATAACCAAGCCTAAAATGGTAAAGAAAACCGCAATAACCATCGCCATGGAAACGTGCATTCTACCGGCGGGCAAAGGTCGGTTCATGGTGCGTTTCATTAAGGCATCGGTATCTTTTTCAATAATTTGGTTGAAGGCGTTTGAAGCACCAACCATTGAATAACCGCCAACTGCCAATAATATAAGGATTGAAACCTGAATTTCCTCAGCAGCCAACAAATAACCAGCCAAGGATGAAAATACAACACTAAGGGACAAGCCAACTTTCGTCAACTGTTTAAAATCAGTAAATACTGCTGAAAAATTCACCATTTCTGGAGTAGAATTTGAAGTTATTTGCATTAAGTTTATATAAAACAATGCAAATATATTTTATTATTACATAATTACAACCTTAAAATAAGCGAATTGAGAAAATCTTTTAAATTAAATTAAAAATTCCCTTTGCAGTTAATAGAATTGTTTTAAATTTGCCCACTCATTTAAGCAATTAAATGCGCGTTCATTAAAAGTATTTGCGAAAGTAGCTCAGGGGTAGAGCACCACCTTGCCAAGGTGGGGGTCGCGGGTTCAAATCCCGTCTTTCGCTCTAAATTTATACTGTGCCAATGCAGGAGTGGTGGAACTGGTAGACACGCTGGACTTAAAATCCAGTGGGCTGTAAGGCCCGTGCGGGTTCAAGTCCCGCCTCTTGTACTAAAACCTTTGATAATCGATTGATTTTCAAGGGTTTTTTTTTGTTTTTAGGGGGCTGTTTAGGGAACTATTTTATTCAGAATTAATTCCCTATTATTTATAAACGCACAAATCAAGTTTCAATAGAACAACTTCTTAAAGTTGCAAATATTCATTTTTGAAAATGAATGAAATTGTTTTTAAGATTAGAACTTCATATTAAATTTTTAAGTATTTTAGTAAAAAATAAGATTGCAAAAAATCCTTATACTGAAATAACTGATAAATAAGTACTTTTATACGTTTATCCTATATAATAATAACATTGCATTTTAGAATGTTATTATATGTTACCTGCAAGCTGAAAAACCGAAACTTGAAATAAAAAAAATAAATTATTAAATATGTTTACAATAGAACAAATACACCAAGCATTTGGAAAAGTTAAAAGCGGAGCGGATTTTCCTCAATTTGTCCAAGACCTAAAAGAAATCGGAGTAACTTATTATGACAACTTTGTTTCTGACGGACGAACAAAATATTATGGAATAAATGACTTTACTCTTGACGGAGAATCAAAATATCCGAAAATGGAAGTAAATAATATAAGTTCAGCGGACAAACTGAAACACGCCATTTCAATCCATCAACAAGGACAAACGGACTACCCAACTTTTTGTCAACAAGCGTCAGACGCAGGAGTTGAAAAATGGACAACTCATATGATTGAAATGACAGTAATTTATCTTGACAAAAAGGGAAATAAATTAACGGTTGAAACAATTTCAAAACCCTAAAATATTAATAAATAGTACTGTGAAAAGAAATGCAAAAGAATAAAGCCAGCAGGTAACAATGTATATTAAAAATAGGCAAAACAGTAGTAAAATCAAGGCTTTTGGCTCGTATCAAACCTTGTGCTTAACCGAAAGTTCAGTGCTTCGAAATCGCCTACTTTTCATATCCAAAACCGTTGCAAGTAATGGCGGATTTTGTGTCGTTTGGCCTGTATGTTGGCTGTTTTAAAAATTTTAAAGGGAAGGAATTTTAAAAAATACCAATAAACATAAAATCTTAAGTGAACTTTTTGATTTTGGGTGTTAAAATTAGGAAGTCAGGTGTGCTTACACCTGTGGGTTGGCTTAGATTAGTTCTTCTATTGCTGATTTCCATATAATAAAACCTTTTTTGTTGTCTGAATAATCGTGTATAATTCTCGCAAAGTTTTCAGTGCTGTTTTCCAAAAAAGCCTGTCTTCCTTTTTCTCTAATAATGCTTAATTGGTTATCAATTTGCTTTACTTCCTCAATTAATGATGTTTTATTTTTTTGAGTATGCCAAATATAAGTTGCTTCTTCTGTATCTAAGGTTTCCAAAATAACAAAATAACGTTGCTCTCCTGCAAGCAGAAATATGAATGAAAATGGATTAAGTACAAAACGAATTTTCATCACTTGATTTTCGTGTCGATTAGCTAAGTATTGAATTTGTTGTGAATGTTTGTATTGCTTGTTTTTGAGAATTTCATTCAACAATTCTTCAGCATTAGAATAAATTTTATTCTGATCTTGTAATTCGTCAGAAGTAAGGATATTTTGTTTTTTGGGACTGAATTTCTTAAGCAATCCTTTATTCAGAAACTGAAATTTTACTCCCTCAACCACCTCTTTATTTATATGGTCAATATCATTTGATAGTGCTAATTGGGAAGCTAATTTCCCATTTTCAAACTCGGCAAATAATTCTACAGTAATAAACTTTGACTTTAATGTTTTGATGAAATATGGTTTGAGCACCTCAAATTCTGGTCTTATTTCAATATTTTCAATCTGAAATTGAAGTTCGGTATTCATCTTACCAACTGGATATTTGAACGCGACACTTCCGTAATGAAACTCCAATTCCTCGATGGAAACTTTGATTTTCTTTTCTATAGTTAAAATGTGTTTTGAAGTTGTGATTTCGTCCTTTGGTTCATCAAACAAAGTTGCTTGCCTGTCAATTTTTCGATAATAAGTATTACGTTTTAGGAAAAGCTTATTGAGATAATCAATTTTATAGTCTCTGTAGTCGTAAATAGCAGGATTTATTTCCGAGCGTTGCACTCTGCCAATATATTGGATTAGTTTGCCTTCAAAAGAAAATGGATATACCAAAAACAAACAGTGAATGTTTTTTAAGTCTGTTCCTTCTCCAAAATATTGCCCTGTTGTAATTAAAACCTGAAAATTACCTTCTTGTAATATTTTCCATTTGTCTTTTTTGGAAGTTTCGGAATCTTCTCCGCTTAATGCAATCACTTCATACGATTGTTTCAAAAACAAATAAAGCGTATCAATGTGTTCTTTTCGTTCGGTAATGATAACAGCTTTTTTACCTTGATTTAATTCTGTTTTTACATCTTCCAATATCAGTTTATTTCGGGCTGTATCATGAACCAATATTTTTGATAACCCCTCAAAACTGTCTGTCTTGGAGTTATATGGAACATCTAATTCTGTGTTACGGATGATGATTTTTGCCTGTTTATAATTTTCAATTTCAGTCGGTTGAATATTGGCAATGATTTCTCCCAAATGGGTAAAAATCATTCTTCCATCATTATACTTTCTGAAAGGTGTGGCAGTTAACCCATACAGATAATAGGTGTGTAATTTTTCAATAGTATTTCTGAAAGTTTCAGCAGGAACGTGGTGGCATTCATCCACTATGATAGTTCCAAATTGATTTTGAACAGATTCCATTTGTTTGGGTAAACTTTGAATCGTTGCCACAGTAATTTGTTTGCCGATTTTTGATTTTCCTTGACCAATAACACCAATTTCTCTTTTTGGAATGCCCAAAAATGCTTCAATCCGTTCTGTCCACTGCTCCAATAATTGTTTTCTGTGAACAATAATAAGTGCAGGTTGAGCCTTATCCGCAATTATTTTTAACCCAATAACTGTTTTTCCTGAGCTTGGCGGTGCAACTATTACTCCATAATCCTTTTTAGAAACCGTTTCAATTACACTTAGTTGATGATTTTTCAAAGCGGCGATAAACGCAAAAGGAATTGACGGCTTTAGCTTTCTTTCATCTAGAAAATCAAATTCGACTTGTGATTCCTTGCAAAAGCGTAGTAGCCTTCCGATAAAGCCCCGAGGAATGAAAATTTCACTTTTCGACTCCTCAATCAGTTTAAAATAACGAGTCGTTTCATAAGTATTTCTTCCCGATTTCTTTTTGATGAAAAATTCAGAGTTTGCAAAGTTTAATTCTTCTTTCAGAAAATGGGTAAGCATCGGTGTTAATCCATTTCTGCTAATTCTTATAGTATTGCTTAAAGAAATGCTAAGCTTCCCATTTATTGGTTGCGGTTTTATTGTTGCAGCATCTGGAGTTAATCCATTATAAAGTTCGTCTAAATAATCTGTAGAAACCTTTTGGATATTTTTCAGAAAGTTCCATTGGTCAGTAAATGGTTCAAAAGATTCGGGATTTATAAAGCAACTGTTTCCTTTTTCAAAAGTTGGTTTAAAAAGTGGCAAAGCAATCAAGTTTCCAAAGCCTTTTCCTGAAAGGAAATCCTGATTTGGAAACAATCTGTCAAAACTTGAGCTTTTATCAAACATTGAAAATGCACCCGACTGCTCTAAAATCGACATGAATATTTTTCGGCTTCTTATAGCTGGATATGGTTTATCAAAAAACATCCAAACGTGTCCGCCATTTCCCGAACGAGAACGCTCCAAGTATGCTGGAATTTCATTTTCCTTACACGCTTTAAGAAAAGTAACAGCTTCTTCTTGCCAATTGACTTTATCAAAATCTGCAGCTAAAAACCAAGTTGTATTATCATGTAAAAGTGGATAAACTCCAATTTGATGAAAACCTTCCAAATGTTTTTGGATTTGTTCATCAGTAAGTTTCAGATAAGATTTCTCTGTAAAACTCTGAAATGAACCTCCATTCATTTTATGTGCCCGAAGACGATAAGGGTCATAAAAATAAGCTGGCATATAGCCCGATTTGCTCCCCTTTTCCCAACGAACAGCAAATACATCTTCACGTCCTTTGAAGAGGGAGCGGAAGATTTGAATTTGAGATGAAGGTGAAACATTCATTGAAAGGAAGTTTATAGTTCATTTATATCCTTTTCAATTAAACGATATTTGTCTTTTACGTCTTCTCCTGAATAAAAGTCGAGCAAATCTTTTTTGGTTAATGTTCCTTGACTTAAAAAGCGGTTCAAATATTCTTGGTTAAATTCTACTTCAAGAATTTCGTTTGCTGCATCATATCCAATTGATGCAAGGTTTGAGGATTCTATTGATTGTCTTTTCATAATATTAGAGTTTTTGGTTACTAAATTTAGTCTTAATTTCATTCATAAAAAAACTTCCTATTGAGCCTGCGCTCATCAAACCGTCATACACCGCTTTCGGAACATCGAAATATTGGTAAATAGCCCCATGATGAAATTCTATTTCCAGTATTTGTGTTTCAGCATCATAACCCACTGTGGCAATATTGGAGGATGAAACGGGAATTCGTTGTATGTTTTGAGTGTTCTTTTCATCTAAAAGAGTCAGTAATTTGCTCCCAAGTGCTGCCGTAAAATATTGTTGATTTTTACTTGTTGGTTTGTCTGGAATAGTTTGTTTTAACCACTCAGCAAGTATTAGAGGCTTTATGTAATAATTGAAATTTTTGGTGTTATTATAAAGTCCAATATGCTCAAGTATTGAGAAACGGCTTTTTGGTTTTTCGCAATATCTTAAAACCTTAAGATAAATCGTTTCTAAATCATCCAACAACTTAGGCTCAACTTGGTCTCTTCTTAGGCTCTTTCCTAACCAAAGAAGTGTATTTAAATCGTCTATTGTATATATCTTCAAGCTTTTATCTTGGTCCCTTCTTTGTTCCTCATCCTGACCTAAGATGATTTTGGAAAGTGGATGAATAGCTAGCGTACAAAGAAAATAGCTCCTGTCATCATCGGTTTCAAATAGTGGAGGTGGCGATCCATTAAGTCCAAGACTACTATAAATGATGGGCAAACCAGTTCCCTTGCCTTCCGTTAATTTTCGAACCAACTTGAAATCTCCGAAATATGGATTTGAAATTAAATATCAACGCTCAATTAAACTAGAGCCATTCCCTATTATTTATAAACACACAAAACAAGTTTCAATAGAACAACTTCTTAAAGTTGCAAATATTTATTTTTGAAAATGAATAAAATTATTTTTAAGATTAGAACTTCATATTAAATATTTTAGGTATTTTAGTGAAAAATAAAATTGCAAAAAATCCTTATACTGAAATAACTGATAAAAAAGTACTTTTAAACGTTTATCCTATATAATAATACCATTAGATTTTGCAATGTTATTATTGTTAGCTAAAATAAAAATTGAAAAAATGCACAGATGAAACGAGCATAACAAATTTTGATACACAGCAGAATGATTAATGGCGAACAGCATCTGTACCAACAAAAAATTAAAAATTAAACAGATGAAACGCCTACAACAGAATCATCTAACAGAAAAAAGAAAGATGCTGAGCGTTCCATTTGACAAATAAAAAACAATAAAAAATAGCAAATGAAACGAGCCATAACAAATTTTGATACACAGCAGAATGATTAATGGCGAACAGTATCTGTACCAACAAAAAAATAAAAATTAAACAGATGAAAAGACTATTTTTAACTACAACAATCTTACTTCTTTTGAGTAGTTGTCAAAAAGAAACTCAAAAACAAACATTCTATAAAACTTCTGATACAGGAAAAGTT
The DNA here is from genome assembly GCA_028696945.1 of Lutibacter sp. Lineage (GTDB taxonomy): Bacteria > Bacteroidota > Bacteroidia > Flavobacteriales > Flavobacteriaceae > Lutibacter. The sequence goes on along the minus strand of JAQVGD010000041.1, from coordinate 4,605 downwards.
TTAACTCTAACAGAGTTTGATAATTTCAAAAATGAATTACTAATGAAGTTGACAAAGTTTAAACAGGATTCTGAAAGTATTGCACTGAATGAAACTTTAATCGACAGTGTTGTTTTAAATGATTCTATTATTAAGACTTACAAAATTGACATCAAAATTGAAATTTCTGATAAAGAGACTAAAATTGAAAAAGAGGAAATATACAATTATTTAAACAAAGAACTTCCTTCTCAAATTTTATATACAATTGATAATAAAGAAATTAGTTTGAAAGATTTTAAAGGAAAGCCAACTGCACTAAATTTTTGGTTTATAACTTGTAAACCATGTATTGATGAAATGCCTGTTTTAAATCAAATTATGAAAAAATATTCTGACAAAGTAAATTTTATTTCAATAACATTCGAAAATAAAGAAAACGTAAAACTATTTTTAAATACTCATCAGTTCGACTATTTAACAATTGTTGGAGCTGAGGGTTTTATTGACCAATTAGGTATCCAAGCATTTCCGAAAAATATTTTCATTGACAAAAATGGAATTGTCAGAAAAATTAGAGACGGAATTCCTTATACATCAGAAAATGGCAAAATGATAATGGGAAATGGTGATGAATTTGAGAAATTTATTAAAGAATTACTATAGCCAGCAGCTCATGAAATTTATCCTTAAACCGAATTTGCTAGAAACCTACAAACATTCAACAAAAATTTGTTACGTAAAAAAAATCAATTTTCACATCGTACAAATCTTATAAAAACGCTTTAACAAAAATTTAGAATCCTGCATCAAATGAGAATAATTTTATCTATTTTTTTTATCTTGACTTTATTTACGAATAATATTGCTGCTCAAAAATCAATCAGAGCCCAAAAGAAGATGATTGGGGGTAAAATTGAGAATATTGAATTCACTGATTACATTCAAAACATTCCTTTAGATAAACAATTTAATGAGAAATTTAAAATCTTAGAGTTTTGGGCAACTTGGTGTAAACCTTGTTTAGCCGCCGTTCCACACTTAAATAAATTAAAATCTGAATTTAAAAATTATCCCGATTTGATTTTCTTATCTGTAACTTATGAAACACCTGAAAAAATAGAAGGAACATTGGATAAAATTAAATTCGAGACAATTGTAGTTTCTGATCAAAAAAAGAAAATTCATAATGAACTGAAAATAGAATATAATGGTATGATGATTTTACCACGAACGGTTTTAATTGATAATACAAATAAAATAATTTGGTATGGAACGCCTAATGAATTAAATAAAGAATTAATTATGAAATTTTTAAAGGGAAAAGACATATAAAACTTTCGACCAGCACTTCATGAAATTTATGCTCAAACCGAATCTGGTAGAAACTTAGAAGCATTCGAAATAATATATTGATTTCAGATTTGGTAATAATGAATATTGAATAAAATTTGATGTGATAAAAAAAGCCACTGCCTAAAACAAGTAGCTGTTGCACAAGCCTTCAAAAAGATTAAAAATTAAATTAAAATCCTGTTTTTAGGGAGCTTTTGTTTTTAAGAACCTCATATTTTTATAATTCACAAACCTTCTAGAGACTTTATTTGAAGTCTGAAAAAAGCTTTTAAATAATCGAAAGGATGATGCATTGCTTTGGTAATACTGTTTGGTTAACGGATAGAGAAAATTTAAATTCAACCCCTCTTTTAATCTCAGACAAAGATTGTGCTTGAGTATTTATTCACTTAATTAAAAATGTGTGAATAGTTTTCCTGATAATATTCTTTCGTCTGGTTAATACAATCTCAATTGTTCAGGTAGCAACCTGAACGATTTTCTGTGGTAAATGGTAATGCCAAATTCCCGAATGGCATTTCTGTGAAAAAGCGTTGGATAACCTTTGTTTTTTTTCCAATGGTAATTAGGGAATTCAAGATCAAGCTTTTGCATATAATCATCACGATATGTTTTTGCCAAAACCGATGCGGCTGCAATGCTCATAAACTTGGCATCACCTTTTACGATAGTGGTGTGTGGAATATTTTTATACGGCTTAAATTTATTTCCGTCAACAATAATATGTTCAGGTTTAATAGCCAACTTTTCAATGGACAAATGCATTGCCAAAATAGAAGCTTGCAAAATATTGATTTTGTCAATTTTAGTTTCGGATACATAAGATATGCCAAAAGACAATGCATATTTTTCTATAAAAGGACGCAACAATTCCCGCTGTTTTTCGGTCAATTGTTTCGAGTCATTTAACAAAGGATGGTAAAAATCGGTCGGCAAAAGTACTGCGGCAGCAACCACGGGTCCAGCCAAACTGCCTCTTCCAGCTTCATCTGTTCCAGCTTCAATCGTGTTTTCTAAAAAATAATTTTTAAGTGCCATAACCCAAATTGAATGAATAATTAATGATTAACAAAGCATCATAAGTCATTCAAAATTTATAAATTTTTTAACGTTTTTGCAACACACGCAATTCACAAAATTAGCGTTAATTCCTTAGGAGAACTTCCATAAAATTACTTTTATTAATTTTATCTGAATAATTTTTATTATTTTTTTGTCAGGTGGAATTAACCAAATAATTATTTGGAATGAGACCAACAATTTAGTGAGATTCGTTTTATCTGTTTAAATTTTATTTTTTATTGGTAACAACTGCCGATAGGCAGGCAAGGTTTGCCATTAATCATTCCTTTGTGTATTAAAATTTGTTATGTTCGTTTCAATCAAATAATTTACCTTTGTTGCTTTAAATATTTTATGAAAAAACTATTCGCAGTATTATTTTTTGGGTTTTGTTTGTTGACTGTCGATGCGCAAATTATGAAACAGCAAGGAGGTGGTGGTGGTATATTTAAAGGTGACAGCACCACAATTAAAAATGAAATACAAATTAGACTTAGCGGAGAAACCAAATATACCGATTATAAAATAATTTCCATAAATAACGACACAACCATTGTTGACACTACCTTAACCATCGCAAAAGATTATAAACTCAACTACATAAGAAAAGACAATTTTGAACTCATGCCATTTGCCAATCAGGGTCAGACCTATAACAAACTTGGCTATAATTTTAATAACAATTCGCTTTTTCCAACTATTGGCGCAAATGCAAAACACTACAATTATAACCAAGTTGAGGATATTTATTATTATGATGTTCCCACGCCAACCTCTGAACTTATGTACAGAACTGGAATGGAGCAAGGACAAGTTTTGGACGGTTTTTTAACTATGAATACTTCCCGACAATTTAATTTTTTCGTTGCCTATAAAGGCTTGCGCTCCTTGGGGAAATACAGAAATTCCTTGGCAAGTCACGGAAATTTTAGGACTTCCTTTAATTATCACTCAAAAAATAATTTATATTTCTTAAAGGCCCATTTTATGTCATTCGATTTATTGAACAATGAAAATGGTGGTCTAACAGACGCTTCCGTTGCCTATTTTGAAAATGATGATCCCAATTATACCGACAGAGCTCGTTTAGACGTCAATTTTACGGATGCTGAAAATATGTTTGAAGGAAAACGCTATTTTTTAGATCATCAGTTCGCCATATTTAACAAAGAGAATAAAACTGAAAAGTACAATGTCGAGATATCAAATAAGTTTAAAGCATATAATTCCATCATTAAGAAAATTGAAAACTTGAAGAAAGACACCATTTCTTATACAATGAAGTCCAAAACTAGCATTTCTCCCAAAAGATCAGATGCACCTAATAAAATACCTAAAAAGGAAAAAGATACCATTGCTAAAACCGATTTAACCAAAGTAAATCCAGTAATAAAAATTGATACTTTAGCCAAAGAAACAGTTTTACAGAAAAAGGACACCATTAATATTGATTCAATTCGTGTAATTAAAATAAAGCAAATAGACTCTTTGTTAATAGTTGCCTCTAAAATTAAAGTTGATTCAAGCGAATTTTTGATTATTGACAAAAATAGGAATTACAACTTAATGCTCGGACATACTTTTAAGTATGAAACCCAACATTACCGATTTAAACAAACCGCTGTGAATCCGATTTTTGGCGAAGCTTATGATAAAAATATTGTTGATCACACTTCTTATCAGAAAATGAATAACGAAGCTTACCTGCAATTTGAAGCACCATATCTCGGAATTTTGAGGGCAAAAGCAAATTATTTTAATTATAATTATCATTACAACAGTATTTTATATTTGGATACTGAAACCATTCAAGATAAATTAAAAGGAAATGCCATTGCCGTTGGCGCAGATTGGAAAACCAACTTTGGAAAATTATATTTGGATGCCGATGCAAGCTCCATTATTTCGGGTGATCTAACTGGAAATTCTATTAAAGGTTCGGTAATGTTTAAAAAAGACAGCGTTTACCGTTTTAAAGGATTTGCTGAAATCACTTCAAAAACAGTAGATTTTAACAAGCTTTTATATCAAAGTGATTACAAATATTACAACTGGCAAAATAATTTTAAAAATGAACAAATAAAAAATATTGGCGCAGAATTTAGCTATAAAAATTGGGCGAGCTTGAATGCCAGTTATAACATTATTGACAATTATAGCTATTTTGATGAAAATTCGAAACCAGCACAAGCCACCGAAACCTTAAAC
>JAQVGD010000210.1 GCA_028696945.1 Lutibacter sp. | reverse complement strand
ATTTCGTAACTGAATTACATCGGCATAACTATGAAATAACAAGGCATTGGCTTTTATACCATCCCGTCCGCAGCGCCCAATTTCTTGATAATAACCTTCAATATTTTTGGGCATATTGTAATGAATAACCCAACGTACATTGGACTTGTCTATGCCCATTCCAAAGGCGATGGTGGCGCATATTATTTGTGTTTTGTCGAAGAGAAAATCCTCTTGGGTTTTTGTTCTTTCCTCAAAACTCAAACCCGCATGGTAAGGCATTGCTTTTATACCGTTTTGTTGTAATTTTAGTGCCAGTTGCTCAGTCGATTTTCTGCTTAAACAATAAATAATTCCGGCTTCATTGGGCTTTTTATTGATGAATTTAATGATTTGTGAAACACGGTCATTTGCGGGGCGCACTTCCAATTCAATATTTTTTCTATCGAAAGAAGTTAAAAATTGTGTTGCATTCGGAATATTTAATTGATCCACAATATCTTGTCGAGTTGCTTTATCAGCAGTTGCGGTCAATGCAATAATTGGCGTATTTGGCAAGGATTGTTTTAAAAATCCCAACTGCTGGTAAGATGGACGAAAATCATGTCCCCACGATGAAATACAATGCGCTTCATCAATGGCAATACAGCTTATGTATTTTTCATTTAAAATGTTTCCAAGCAATCCTAAACTTTCTGGAGCCACATACAACAGTTTTATTTCAGAATTAATGACTTTATTAAATATTCCATTTTGGGCGGAACTTAACTGACTGCTGTTAAAAAAAGCGGCTGGAATCCCGTTTGCGGTTAATCCATCAACTTGGTCTTTCATCAAGGCGATTAAAGGTGAAACTACCAAAGTAATTCCATTGAACAGCAAGGCTGGCAATTGAAAACAAACAGATTTTCCGCCACCAGTGGGCATAATGACCAAATTGTCCTTTTTTGAAAGTACCGATTCTATAATTTCTTGTTGTTGGTTACGAAAACTGTCGTAACCGAAATATTGTTTTAGGGTGGGAATTAGTATTGGAAGTATTTCTTTTGATAGCATTTTATTTTTTTTGAATATAAACATTACCACAAAAGTAAGATTTTTTGTTAAGAACAATCTTCCATAAGCTATTTTAAACAAAAAAATCTGGCTTTCGCCAGATTCTTAATTAATTCAAATATTTAATTTACGCTATTTTTTTATAGGCATCAGAATGAACATTCGCTACTGCCCGACCAGAAGGATCATTCATATTTTTAAAACTTGCATCCCATTCCAGCGCAATTTTAGTGCTGCAAGCAACCGACGCTTCTTGCGGCACACAAAGCGCTGCCGCATCTGAAGGAAAATGCTCCTGAAAAATAGAACGATAATAAAATTCTTCCTTGTTTGTTGGTGTTTGTAAAGGGAATTTATATTTGGCGTTTGCCAGTTGTTCATCGGTAACTTCTTCGGCCACCACCTTTTTCAAGGTATCAATCCAGCTGTACCCTACACCATCAGAAAATTGCTCTTTTTGTCTCCAAGCCACGCTTGCAGGCAAATAACTTTCAAAAGCTTTACGCACTACCCATTTTTCCATGCGCTCGCCGTTAATCATTTTATCTTGTGGGTTTATGCGCATCGCCACATCCATAAATTCCTTGTCCAAAAACGGCACACGACCTTCAATTCCCCAAGCAGCCAAACTCTTGTTTGCCCTTAAACAATCGTACATATGCAATTTACTCAATTTGCGAACAGTTTCTTCGTGAAAATCCTTTTTATTTGGCGCTTTATGAAAGTATAAATAACCACCAAACAACTCATCGGCACCTTCGCCTGAAAGCACCATTTTTACCCCCATAGATTTGATTACTCGAGCCATCAAATACATAGGCGTTGAAGCACGAATGGTTGTAATATCATAAGTTTCTAAATTGTAAACAACATCGCGAATGGCATCCAACCCTTCCTGAATGGTAAATTTTATTTCGTGGTGAACCGTACCAATATGATCTGCCACCAAACGCGCCGCCGCCAAATCTGGCGAACCTTCCAATCCCACAGAAAACGAATGCAATTGTGGCCACCAAGCCGCTTGTGTATCATCTGATTCAATTCTTTTTTCTGCATATTTTTTTGCAATTGCAGAAGTAATCGATGAATCCAATCCACCAGAAAGCAAAACTCCGTAAGGCACATCGGACATTAATTGACGGTGAACCGCAGCTTCCAAAGCATCGTGAACCTCATCAATACTTGTTTGGTTGTCTTTTATAACCTCATAATCCATCCAATCTCTGCTATACCATTTGGTTAATTCTCCATCTCTGCTCGATAAAAAGTGTCCGGGAGGAAATAATTCAATTTTAGTGCAAACACCTTCCAAGGCTTTTAATTCTGAAGCCACGTAAAAAGTACCGTTTGCATCCCATCCCATATATAAAGGAATAATTCCAACATGGTCACGGGCAATGAAATATTCGTTTTTTTCTACATCATATAAGGCAAAAGCGAAAATACCATTCATTTCATCAATAAAACCAGTCCCTTTTTCTTTATACAAAGCTAAAATAACTTCACAATCCGATTCTGTTTGAAAGTTATATTTTCCTTCAAATTGTTTGCGTAACGCTCTATGATTATAAATTTCGCCATTTGCAGACAATATCAATTTTTTATCTTCACTAAATAACGGTTGTTTCCCAGAAGCTGGGTCAACAATTGAAAGCCTTTCATGAGACAATATTGCTTTATCATCAGAATAAATTCCACTCCAATCTGGACCGCGATGACGGATTTTTTTAGACATCTCTAATATTTGAGGTCTCAACAAGTCTGCCTTCTCTTTTAAGTCAAACGCACAAACAATTCCACACATCTTATTTTAAGTTTTAATTATAGTACAAATGTGGTTTATTAGTTTATATTGACAAACTAAATTATTCATATTGCTTGTTGATTGAAATGTTAAGGCTACATTTAAGTATTTTATGTAAGCATAATATAACTAATTTATTGGATTGTGTTTTTAATTGAAAATTTTAGCCCTTGCTATTTTGTGATTTCGGCTTCCCAAATTATTGGATTTTGACTTTTATATTTTGCCTTCCACTTTTTAATGATTGCTTTGATATAAAAATAGCGATAGTACTGTCATTTTCGGAATAAAATCACTAATTTCGTGGCATCAAATTTCCACTTTTCCTATTTTAATACAACCTCAATAAAATACTTCCGCCAATGGAGGAAATGTTTGCGTAAATTTGATAGTATTAAGGGATTTTTACATCTTAAAAAGAACCCTAAAGGATTTTAAAATTAAGACATATCATTAATATGGATAATTTTTGGCTGATTGTTTTATCAGCAATTATTTCGGGCGCAGGAATTATTACTATTCCACTTTTGCCTTCAAGAATAAAAGCTTTCGTTAATTTTCTTTTTGTGCTATTGGTGGCGATATCAACATCCATTCCTGCCATAAATGTGCTTTTGGGCAATCCAATGGATATTTCATTGGCTGGATTGGCTTTTTTCGGTAAAATTCCCATACGAATAGATGCCTTATCAGCCTGGTTTATATTAATTATTAATTTAACTTGTATAAATGGCGCTTTTTACGGCATTGGTTATATGAAACCGTACGAAGGGCAAAAAGCAAATCTTTCCCTGCACTGGACACTTTTTTTAATTTTTCAAACCTCAATGCTCTGGGTTTGCATGTTACAGCATAGTTTGGCGTTTCTCATTGCCTGGGAAATAATGTCTTTATCTTCATTATTTTTAGTCATTTTTGAACACAAAAAAAAGGAAACATTAAAAGCAGGTATCAATTATATGGTGCAAATGCACATTGGCGTCGCTTTTTTAACTGTGGCTTTTATTGGGGTATATTTTGCCCAAGGCTCGTTTGATTTCTTGGCCATAAGTGACTATTTTGGAACAAATTATAACGCATGGCTGTTCTTGCTCTTTTTTATTGGATTTGGAATAAAAGCAGGTTTTATACCATTGCATTCATGGCTTCCACATGCGCACCCAGCTGCTCCGTCGCATATTTCAGGAGTGATGTCGGGCGTAATTGTAAAATTAGGAATCTACGGAATTATTCGGGTGGCATTAATGCTGAAAAGTGAACTGTTGCTTATTGGAGAATCGGTGCTTATCATTTCTATTCTTACAGGCGTATTTGGGATTCTAAACGCAAGTGTACACAGAGATTTTAAAAAAATGCTTGCGTATTGCACTATTGAAAATATAGGTATTATTGGAGCCGGTATCGGATTGTTTCTTATTGGGGTCGCATTCAACAACAATATGCTTATGGTTATCGGATTGAGTGGGGCTTTGTTGCACACTTTAAATCACTCTTTGTTTAAATCGTTGCTGTTTTTTTCAGCGGGCAATGTATATCAGCAAACCCACACACGAGATATGGAAAAATTGGGCGGATTGATCCACCAAATGCCACAAACGGCAATCTTGTTTCT
>JAQVGD010000040.1 GCA_028696945.1 Lutibacter sp. | reverse complement strand
TCATTCCAATTTCAAGTGGCCAAGTTCAGTTTTTTAGATTGCGACCAAATAATTTTCCCACAATTCGATTGTCGCAATTGGCGATGGTGTATCACATTCATCAAAATTTATTTTCTAAAATTATTGAAACGGAAACCATTAAAGAATTTTATGAATTGTTTGATTTAGCGACTTCCAACTATTGGGAAACGCATTATACTTTTGAAACTTCTTCAAAAAAAAGTGTTAAAAAAATTACGAAACCATTTGTCGATTTACTGTTGATAAATACCATTATTCCTATGAAATTTCTGTATTTTAAAAGTTTGGGAAAAACTGATTTAAGCACGGTACTTAACATTATCGCCCAAATAAAACCAGAAAAAAACGAGATTATTTCCAAATTCCGTGAATTGAAAATTAAAAGTAACACCGCTTTTGAAACTCAGGCTTTGCTTCAATTAAAAAATGAATATTGCAACAAGCAATTGTGTTTGAGTTGTGCTATTGGCAAAGAATTGCTGAAAAATTAATTGGATGGATACCAATTTCTTAAACGGACTTCTATGGTTTTGTTTTTTGAAGTTACCAATTTTTTAAATGCTTCAACGTCGCTAAATCCATCTTTTTCTCTGTAATGAAAAGGATACACAATTTTTGGCTGAAATTCTAAAACAGCACTTGCGGCTTAATCTACAGTCATTGTATAAGGTAAATTCATACAAACAAAAGCCACGTCAATATTTTGAAGTGCGCGCATTTCCTTAATATCACTGGTATCTCCTGAAATGTAAACTTGTTTGTTGTCAATGTTTAAAAGATACCCGTTTCCTCTTCCTTTTGGATGGAATGAATTTGTTTTTTCAGGTAGATTATACATTGGAATTGCTGTTATGAAAAAATCCAATCGGTGAACGCCTTGTCTGTTTTGAAGTTTTACTATTTCAGACCCATATTTTTTGGGCAATTTATTTGCTGCTTCTTCAGGAAGTATAAAAATAGCTTTTGAAGTATCGATAGAATCCAACGTTTTTAAATCTAAATGATCACCATGAATATCGGTAATTAAAATAATGTCAGGTGATTTTATGCCTTTATACATTTTTGCACCGCCATAAGGATCGACATAAATGGTTTTATTGTTATAGGTTAACACCAAGCTACTATGTAAAATTGGCTGAATTTGCAGAATACCATTTTTTGTTTTTATAGTGTCTATTTCTGGTTTTTGTGCCCAAGAAAGTGAAAAAAATAGCATTAAAATTGGAAGTAAAATTGATTTTATTTGCATGGTGTGATGTTTGTAAATTATAGATTTTCAAATATACATTATAATTTATGTGCGTTTAAAACCATAAAATATTAAAAATATGGAATCGCTAATTATAGTAATAGGTTTACTATAAGCGAAAATTGTTCCAATTGGTATGTTTATGGTAAATTTATTTTTTATAGAAATCTTTAACCCAAGCCATCACTTGATTTTCAGTCATTGAGCCTGCATCAGAAACCCCAACAAGTTTACCAATTAGGTTTAGATTGTTTTTAATTTCCTTTTCAAAAATGGTTTTCATGATAGACGGCCCAAAAATTACAACCGCATCACAATCTTCAATTTCTTTCAATAATATTTTTAGAAATTGGTTGGTTTGCACCAATTTTATATTCTCCCAATTTTTTTCGTAGGTAGTATAATGCCCTCCAAATCTTCCGTACTTTTTTGATTCTTCTGGTGTTCGTACTTCTGTATCAATATTAGATTTAATTGTCTTGACGGTTTGATTTCCGTTTGAAAATTTAATAACCACTGCTTTGTGAGTGTCTATCCAAATTCCAATGTTATTCTTCATAATCATTGTTTTAATAATGAAATAAATGAGGTAGTATGATTTTTTTGGAATCAACTATAAATTTACAAAAAAAACCTCTTATTTTCAAGGAATTACATAAAAAAAAGCTGCAACATTTTTGTTGCAGCTTTTAACACATATTTTGTTAAATGACTAATTGCTAAAAGCAGTATTTATTTTCAGTAATTAGTTTTTCTGCAATCACGTTTCGCAAAGCAATTGGGTTCGGATTGTTCGCATATTTGGTAAAACGTTTTAAACCCATTAACATGACACGTTGTTCATCGCCTTCTGAAAAGTATAAAATCGCTTCTTTACCGAAAGTGTTTATTTTATCAACTGCATTGTACAAGTTTAATTTTGCCAAGGCGATTTGAATTTCAGCTTCTTTTTCTGAAGTTAAACTTACGATTTTTTCAGCTTTTAATATTGCCGATTCAGCTATGTAAATTTCAATCATTACTTCAGCAGTAGCCAAAATTAGCTGTTGGTGATTGTCTAATTCCATTCCATATTTTTGTGCGGCTTTACCTGAAATCATTAAAAAAGCTTTTTTCAATCGGGCAATCAATTCTTTTTCTTCTGAAAATAGCACAGAAAAGTCTGGCGTATCAAACGATGGAATTCCCATTAAACTATTGCCAACTTCCATAGCAGGCGTCATCAAATCAATTTCGCCTTTCATCGCTTTTTTAAGCAACATTCCAACGGTTAACAATCGGTTAATTTCGTTTGTTCCTTCGTAAATTCTGGTAATTCGTGCATCTCTCCAGGCACTTTCCATTGGGGTGTCTTTTGAGAATCCCATACCACCAAAAATTTGGATTCCTTCATCCGAAACAAATTGAGAAACTTCAGAACCAAAAACTTTTATAATGGCGCATTCTATGGCATATTCCTGAAAAGCCAATAATTCAGCATCTTGGTGCGATTTTCCTTCGGCCAAAAGTGAATTAATCATATTTTCAATGTCTTTTGCACCGCGGTAACTTCCAGCGTCCAAGGCAAAAGCTTTGGTACACATTTCAGCATATTTTTTTTGAATAGCGCCAAAACTTGAAATAGGAACTTTAAACTGAATGCGTTCATTACCATATTTTACGGATTCGGTAATAATTCTTCGGCTTGCATCTAAACAAGCGGCACCTAATTTTATGCGCCCAACATTTAGTGAATTCATGGCTATTTTAAAACCTTCGCCTCTTTTTGCAAGCATATTCTCAACAGGAATCAAAGTATCGCTAAAAAATACTTGACGGGTTGACGAGGACATAATTCCGAGTTTATTTTCTTCTGCTCCCATAGTAACGCCATTTGGATTTTTTTTATCAAAATCCAGAATAAAAGCAGTAATATTTTTGTCATCTTCAATACGTGCAAAAACAATAAAAATTTCGGCAAAACCCGCATTGGAAATCCACATTTTTTGTCCGTTAATTTTATAGTGTTTTCCATCGGCAGTTAATTGGGCTGTAGTTTTTCCTGAATTGGCGTCACTTCCGGCTTCAGGTTCTGTTAAACAATAGGCACCAAATTTTTCGCCTGAAGTTAAAATTGGCAAGTATTTTTGTTTTTGTTCTTCAGTTCCATAAAAGTAAATTGGCATTGTTCCAATACCTGTATGAGCTCCAAAAGCAGTAGCTAAGGAACCTGTTGCAGACGACATATAATCGGTAACTAACATGGTAGAAATAAATCCCATGCCAATTCCTCCATATTCTTCAGGAATAGAAACACCTAAAAATCCCAATTCTCCAGCTTTGCGCATAACCGATTCTGTTAAGGCAAAATCTTTATTTTCAAAACGCTCTTTGTACGGCCAAACTTCACGGTCTATAAATTCGATAACCGCTTCTTTCATCATTTTTTGTTCTTCACTAAATTCTTCCGATATAAAAATATCCTCCGATTTCATTTCTTTTATTAGAAATTCTCCTCCTTTTATTGTTTCCATTTTAAGCCTCCTTTTATCCCCGAAGGGGAGTATCTACTGGAGGAAGTAGGTTTTAAATGTTAATTTTTTATATTTTCTATTTTAATAAGCCCTCAGTCCTCCCTTTAGGAGGGTTTGGGCGGTGTTTACTTTAATAATTCGTAGATTCCTGCGGCACCTTGTCCAGCTCCAACACACATTGTTACCATTCCGTATTTGCTTTTTCTGCTGCGCATTTCATTGAACAACTGCACAGAAAGTTTGGCTCCTGTACAACCCAGCGGATGCCCTAAAGCAATTGCACCTCCATTCACATTCACAATCTCTCGATTGATATCAAGCTCACGCAATACTGCTAGAGATTGTGAGGCAAACGCTTCATTCAACTCAATTAAATCAATGTCTTTTAAGGTTAAATTGGCTTGTTTTAACGCTTTTGGAATTGCTTTTACTGGTCCAATTCCCATTATTCTAGGTTCAACACCAACGGCCGCATAAGAAACCATTCGAGCTATTGGTTCAATGTTGAGCTCTTTTACCATCTCTTCACTCATTATCAATAAAAATGCGGCACCATCACTCATTTGTGATGAATTTCCTGCTGTTACGCTTCCATTGGCGGCAAATACAGGGCGTAATTTCGACAAAGCTTCTACGGAAGTTCCTTTACGCGGACCTTCGTCAGCAGTAACAGTGTAATTTTTAGTTTGTTTTTTACCATTCTCATCAATATAAACTTCTTCAATGTTGATGGGAACTATTCCACTTGTAAATCTTCCTTCTGCTTGTGCTTTTAAAGCTTTTGTATGTGATTGATAAGAAAACTCATCCTGATCTTCACGGGAAACTTTGAATTGATTTGCCACAGCTTCTGCAGTTAAACCCATTCCCCAATAATAATCTTCGTGACCTTTTTTTGCAACCTTATAATTGGGAGCTGGACGATAACCACCCATTGGAATATAACTCATGCTTTCCACACCGCCTGCAATAATGCAATCGGCCATACCAGACTGTATTTTGGCAACTGCAATACTAACTGTTTCCAATCCTGAGGCGCAAAATCGATTTACGGTCATTCCCGGAACATCATCAATTTTTAATCCGATTAATGAAATTAATCGACCGATATTCAGGCCTTGTTCTGCTTCGGGCATGGCATTTCCTACCATTACGTCATCAATTCTTTTTTTATCCAGTTGCGGAAAATCCTTCAATAAATGTTCAATAGTTTCCGAAGCAAGTTCATCAGGTAGTTTAAACCTAAAAACTCCTTTTGGTGCTTTTCCGACTGCCGTTCTATATCCTTGTACTATATATGCTGTTTTCATTTTCCTCTCCCTAACCCTCTCCAAAGGAAAGGGGATTTTGCGGGTTATTTGTTTAAAGATTATACATTTTATATTGTGTTACTCCTTCCCTTTGGGAAGGTTGGGATGGGATTTTAGTTGCGTAATGGTTTTCCAGTTTTTAACATATGCTCAATTCGCTCTAAAGTTTTACGCTCTGTGCATAAACTCATAAATGCTTCACGTTCAAGATCTAATAAATATTGTTCTGAGACATAAGTTGGTTCTGATAAATTTCCTCCGGCCATCACATAACCTAATTTATTGGCTATTTTTTTATCGTGCTCAGATGCGTAATTTCCTTTTTCCAAACTGTCGGTTCCTACTAAAAACATACCCAATGCCTGTTGTCCATAAACCAATGCTTTTTTAGGGATTGGCTGCGTGTAACCATCTTCCAGTAGTTGAATGGCGTGACGTTTGGCTGTTGCAATTTGACGGTCTCGGTTTACCACAACAATGTCTTTATATTCTTTAAAGAATCCTAAATCATAAGCTTCATAAGCAGAAGTTGCCACTTTTGCAGTAGCGACATTGATAAAGTAATTACGCAATTTGTTCAATTTAACATCATCTTTTAACACGCCTTCCGAAGCTCTTAAAGCCATTTCTTTTGAACCAGCACCTCCAGGAATTATTCCAACGCCGAATTCAACCAAACCAATATAAGTTTCAGCGGCGGCAATCACTTTATCGGCGTGCATGCTCATTTCACATGCGCCTCCAAAAGTAAATCCGTGTGGTGCTATAATTGTAGGGCAAGAAGAATAACGCAAACGCATTACGGTATCTTGAAAATATTTTACGGAAAAGTTAAGCTCATCATATTCCTGCTCAACAGCCATCATAAAAACCATACCTAAATTGGCACCAACTGAAAAATTAGCTGCTTGGTTTCCTAATATTACTGCATCGTATTCTGTTTCGGCCAAATCGATTCCTTTATTTATGGCCTGTAAAACTTCACCGCCCAAGGTGTTCATTTTAGATTGAAATTCTATATTCAAAACGCCATCACCTAAATGTTGAATGGAAGCGCCCGGATTTGACCAGATTGTTTTTGCTTCTCTTATATTATTAAGAATGATAAAACTGTCTTGCCCAGGAATTTTTTCTTGTTTTTTTGACGGAATTGAGTAGTAATATTTGGCACCTTCTTTTACGGTATAAAAGTTTTTATTTCCGCTTTCAAGCATTTCAGTTACCCATTTTGCAACTGGTAAGTTTTCTGCTTTCATCAATTCAATTCCGGCTTCAACGCCAATGGCGTCCCAAATTTCAAACGGACCATTTTCCCAACCAAAACCTGCTTTCATGGCATCATCCAATCGGTATAATTCATCTGAAATTTCAGGAATTCGATTTTGAACATAACCAAACATGGCACCGAAATTCTTTCTATAAAATTCACCAGCTTTGTCTTTTCCTTTTACCAATACTTTAAATCGGTCAATAACATGGTCAATTGACTTGGTAAGTTCGAGTGTTGCAAAATTTGCTCTTTTATTTGGGCGATATTCTAAAGTATTTAAATCTAAAGAAAGGATATTTTTTTTGCCATTTTCAACAACCATTTTATAAAATCCCTGTTTGGTTTTGCTTCCCAACCATTTGTTTTTAACCATGGTATCAATAAACTCAGGAAGTTTAAACAAGCCTATGGATTCATCATCCTTACAATTTTCGTGAATTCCATTGGCTACATGAACCAAAGTATCCAATCCAACCACATCAACGGTTCTAAAAGTGGCTGATTTTGGTCGGCCAATAACTGGACCTGTTAATTTGTCAACTTCTTCAATCGTCAATCCTAATTCTTTAACTTGGTGGAACAAACTCATAATTCCGAAAATTCCTACTCTGTTGCCAATAAATGCAGGCGTATCTTTTGCTAAAACTGAAGTTTTTCCTAAGAATTTTTCACCATACATCATTAAAAAATCCACTACTTCCTGTTTGCAGTCTGGACCGGGAACCACCTCAAAAAGTTTCAAATAACGTGGCGGATTAAAAAAGTGGGTTACAGCAAAATGTTGCTGAAAATCTGCACTTCTGCCTTCATTCATAAATTTTATTGGAATACCCGAAGTATTTGAAGTTACCAATGTGCCGGGTTTTCTAAATTTTTCAATTTTTTCAAAAACTTGTTGTTTAATGTCCAATCGTTCAATAACAACTTCAATAATCCAATCTACCTCTTTAATTTTATGCAAATCATCTTCTAAATTTCCAGTAGAAATTCTTTCGGCAAATTTCAGGTCGTAAATAGGAGATGGTTTCGATTTTAATGAGGCGTTTAAACTGTCATTCACAATTCTGTTGCGAACAAATTTGTTTTCAAGTGTGAGTCCTTTTGCTTTTTCTGCTTCATTTAATTCACGGGGAATAATGTCGAGCAACAAAACTTCTACACCAATGTTTGCAAAATGACAAGCAATTCCGGATCCCATAATTCCGGATCCAATTACAGCTACTTTTTTTATTGGTCTTTTCATAAGTAAATAATTATTGTTTTTATTTGGTCGGTTTATTATTAAAAATAGTTTTTTCGTTAATTAATTTGTTTATAGTTTCGGTTACTTCAAAAAAGTGATTTACTTTTTCTTCGGAAATATGTTTTCTGATGGTTTCATTAAATTTGAGGACATGTTCTTTAGAAGTATTTCGTTTTTTAAGTCCAAATTCAGTAATTTTTATCAAAATTCCTCTTCCGTCTATTGGATTTTTTTCCCTATAAACAAGTTTTTTCCCCTCCATATTTTTTAAAATACGAGAAAGACTTGTGGACTCCATTCCCATTAACGGTCCCAATGCTGTTGATGGTGTTCCATTTTCAATGTCAATATTTAATAAAACAAAGGCCATTGCCATAGTGCTGTTGTGCTTCGCGGCCTGTTCGTTATACATTTTAGCCACTGATTGCCAAGTAGCTCTAAGAGCGTGATCTATTGTTTGTTCTTTTTGCATTTATCAAATATATGAAAAAATACTATGCGCGCATAATAAATTAAATAAAAATTATTTTGTTCTAATATTTTGTTTGTTTATTTAAAAAAAAAGGAATAAGTTTAAAAAACTATTCAAAAATTTTAAACTATGGCAACAAAAGAACTTCTCGGGAAAATTATCATACAGGAAATAATAGATACTATAGAGGAAAACAAGCTTCCTAACACATTTGTTATTAATGTACCGGATCCTTATAAACATTATTATGGTAGGTTTACGGAAATTGTGAAACCAGTATCCATTATTTTTGTGACCAAAACACCAAATTCATTCGAAAAAATTCTGCGTGTCACAAAAAGAATTAATCAAAAATATAATTTGAATTTGGATGGCGCAAAATGCGAGGTAACTATGAATTCTAGAAAGTTAGAAGGTATTAGGGTAAAAGGAATAAGCCGTTTTCATGAAATTGAACAAATTCAGCAATATTATAAGGATGAAGATTATGATTTTGCAAAATATGAAAAACTTAATGATACTGAAGTATTAATAAGAATCAATCGTTTTTTTAATGTTGATGAAGTTGAGAAGGGAATTTATCATTCTCATGATGAAGATGAGGTTTACTATATTGAAATGCCAAGATATATGGGTTGGGAAGAGTTTAAAAAACTAACACAAGAAGTAAAGCACAACATTTTCGACACAAATTATGATATCGCAAAGGGAATTTTTTATGTAAATCATGGAATCTCCGAAATTTTGAGAATCGTAAAACCAAAAGCTTCATTGGAATTGATAAAAACCATTCAAAAAAAGTATATTGAAAAGCTACATTAATTTTATAATAAGATTAACCAAATTTTAGTAAAATAGTTATATTTTCGTTGTTCGAATCAAAAACTACTGCATGAACAATGTTTTAACGGTTGAAAATGTTTGTAAAAACTATGGAAGTTTTACAGCATTAAACAACGTTTCAATTTCAGTGCCTAAAGGAAGCATTTTTGGATTATTGGGTCCCAACGGCGCAGGAAAAACCTCGTTAATTAGAATTATAAATCAAATTACTTTGCCCGATAGCGGAACCGTTTATTTAGATGGGGAAATTCTGCAACCACACCATATTCAGCATATTGGATATTTGCCCGAAGAGCGTGGTTTGTATAAAAGCATGAAAGTTGGCGAACAAGCCTTGTATTTGGCCCAGCTAAAAGGAATGTCTAAGGAAGAAGCCAAAAGGAAATTGAGATATTGGTTTGAAAAATTTGAAATTACCGATTGGTGGAACAAAAAAATTCAGGAACTTTCAAAGGGAATGGCACAAAAAGTGCAATTTATTGTAACGGTAATGCACAACCCAAAATTGTTAATTTTTGATGAACCCTTTAGCGGATTCGATCCTATAAATGCCAATTTAATAAAAGATGAAATTTTAAATTTGCGAAATGAAGGCGCAAGCATTATTTTTTCCACACACCGAATGGAATCTGTGGAGGAAATGTGCGACTATATTGCATTGATAAATAAATCGAATAAAATACTGGACGGAAAGTTAAAAGACATCAAAAATCAGTTTAAAACCAATCAGTTTGAAGTTGGCTTGTTGTCTGCAAATAAAGAACTGCTGTTAAATCAAATCGACGAACAATTTACTGTTGAAAATTCCAAAACAACTTCTTTCAACGATGATTTACGACTTTTAATCAGTTTAAAAAATGGGGAAACTTCAAAAGATTTGATTAAATTTTTAAATAATAAAGCGCAGATAACACATTTTACGGAAGTTATTACAAGTGTAAACGACATATTTTTAAAATCTGTTGCTTCTAATAACTAGAAAATAGAGAAGATGGAAAAGAAAAATAAACTGGAAATTTCTTCAATTAAATTTTAAACTTTCAACTTTCCAACTAAAAAAATGAAATGGATAAATTAAAATTAATAATCAAAAGGGAGTTTTTGGCAAAGGTTAAAAACAAGTCCTTTATTGTAATGACAATTTTGAGTCCCCTTATGGCACTTGGACTTTTTTCTTTGATCATTTTTTTAAATGAAAAAAACAGCGAAGAAATACACACAGTTGCTTTTGTTGATGAATCTCAACAGTTTTCAGACGCATTTGCAGATTCAGATGGCGTTAAATACATCGATTTAACAAGTTTGGGTATTAAGGAGGCGAGAGAAAAAACCAAAGAATTTTATACGGGTTTGTTGTACATTCCAAAAAGCGACAGTTTAAATCAGCTTTCTACAGGAATCAAATTTTTTTCTAATGACACGCCGGGTTTAACATTGTTAAGCAGTATAGAAAACAAGTTAGAAAAGAAAATAAGAAACTTAAAAATAGAACAACTACAAATTGATGCCGACAAAATAAAGTCTATAGAAACAAAAGTCACGATTGATTCCGAAAATTTTTCAGGAGAAAAATCGTCTAAAATTGGCAGTATGTTGCGCATGTTTGCAGGTGGTGGTTTTGGGTATTTAATTTTTATGTTTATCATCATTTACGGAACTTCCGTGATGCGAAGTGTCATTGAAGAAAAAACAAGCCGAATTATTGAAGTAATTATTTCATCAGTAAAACCTTTTCAATTAATGATGGGGAAAATAATTGGCAATGCGATGGCTGGAATTTTGCAATTTATAATTTGGGCAATTTTGGCTGGATTTATACTGTACGCAATTACCATATTTTTTGGGACTGAAGCTGTGGGTTCAAGTGCAGCAATAGAGCAAATGACTCCTGAAATGGTTCAGCAAATGCAAAAATCAACAAATAGTGATGTGCAGGTAATTTTGCTAGAAATTAAAAATCTGCCTATTCTTACTATGTTTTTTTCATTTATTATTTATTTTTTGGGCGGTTATTTAATTTATAGTTCCATTTATGCCGCAATTGGTGCTGCCGTTGACAGTGAAACCGATACGCAACAATTTATGATGCCAGTTTTAATGCCTTTAGTTATTGCAATTTATGTGGGCTTTTCTGTTATTGAAAATCCACACGGACCAATTGCATTGGCTTTTTCATTATTTCCGCTAACCTCGCCAATAGTAATGTTGATGCGAATTCCTTTTGGAGTGCCTTGGTGGCAAATAGTGGTGTCAATGTTGCTTTTAATAATTACTTTTATTGGAATGGTGTGGTTTGCCGCCAAAATTTATAGGGTTGGAATTTTAATGTACGGCAAAAAACCAACCTATAAGGAAATATATAAATGGCTGAAATATTGATTTTTGATTACAAGTTTTAGATAATTTGAGAAATTGAAAAGCTATTTAACCCTAAAATAATTTCAAAAAAAACAGCAATAAATTATAATAAAATAATAGAACAACAATAGAAAATAGAAGTCTTAATCATTCATTTGTTTTCTTAAAACTAACTAAATATGCCAAAAATATTAATTATTGAAGATGAAGCTTCAATACGCAGAGTATTAAAGAAAATTATTTCCGAAGAAAATGAAACCTATGAGGTTGATGAAGCTGAAGATGGTTTAATAGGTATTGATATGATTACAAAATCTGATTATGATCTGGTGTTGTGTGATATAAAAATGCCCAAAATGGATGGTGTTGAGGTGCTTGAAAGAGTTAAAAAATTAAAACCTGAAATACCGATTGTGATGATTTCCGGTCATGGAGATTTGGATACTGCAGTAAATACAATGCGATTGGGTGCCTTCGATTACATCTCAAAACCACCCGATTTAAATCGTTTGTTAAACACGGTTCGGAATGCTTTGGATAAAAAGGAACTCGTTGCTCAAAATATTCTTTTAAGGAGCAAAGTCAGTAAAAAATATGAAATGATTGGCACAAGCGAAGCCATCAGTCATATTAAAACAATGATTGAGAAAGTGGCACCAACCGATGCTCGGGTGCTAATTACCGGACAAAACGGCACGGGAAAGGAATTGGTGGCACATTGGTTACATGAAAAGAGCGAGCGTTCTAAAGCACCAATGGTTGAAGTAAATTGTGCTGCAATTCCATCTGAATTAATTGAAAGTGAATTATTTGGTCATGTAAAAGGTTCGTTTACTGGAGCTGTTAAAGACAGATCAGGGAAGTTTGAAACCGCAAATGGTGGCACTATTTTTTTAGATGAAATTGGTGATATGAGTCTTTCAGCCCAAGCTAAAGTGCTTCGTGTTTTACAGGAAAATATAATTTCTCGTGTTGGAAGCGATAAAGACATTAAGGTTGATGTGAGGGTAATTGCCGCCACAAATAAAGATTTGCAAAAGGAAATTGCCAATGGTAAATTTCGAGAGGATTTATACCACCGTTTGGCGGTAATTTTAATAAATGTTCCTGCTTTGGCTGAAAGAAGAGAGGATATTCCGCTTTTAATTAAATTTTTTGCAGAACAAATTGCTGAAGAACACGGAACCGCTGTTAAGAAATTTTCCGATAAAGCGATAAAATTGTTGCAGGAATATGAGTGGACAGGAAATATAAGAGAACTGAGAAATGTTGTTGAACGCCTTATAATTTTAGGAGAAAAAGAAATTTCTGAAAATGATGTAAAGTTATTTGCAAGCAAGTAATTTTGTGTTTAAAAATGTAGAATAATTACCATAAATCAATAGCAACATCAATTATAGGTTTGTCATTTAATTATGAAATTTGCTATAAATAAATCTTATACTTTTATAAAAAATTAGGATAGGATTTATAATTTCAAAACAAGCAATCAAGGTTATATTTGCATAAAAATAGAAATTAAACAATAAAAAATAAATTATGGCAACACTGGTTGGTAAAAAATTTCCAAATCTAAATGTAGATGCAATAAATAAAATGGGCGAAACTTTCAAAATAAATGTATTGGAAGAAGCGATAAATAATAAAAAGAAAGTGATTTTGTTTTGGTATCCAAAAGATTTTACATTTGTTTGCCCGACTGAATTATTTGCATTTCAAGAAGCATTACCTGAATTTGAAAAAAGAAATACAATTGTAATTGGCGCATCTTGTGATACACCTGAAGTGCATTTTGCCTGGTTAAACACTGCAAAAAATAATGGAGGAATTGAAGGGGTTACTTATCCGATTTTGGCTGACAGCAACCGCAATTTGTCTAGCAGATTAGGAATTTTGGACATTACCAATGAAACTTATGATGAAGAAACTGGAGCTATCCAAGTTGAAGGTGATAATGTTACTTACCGAGCTACCTATTTAATAGATGAAGAAGGAATTGTATATCATGAAGGTGTTAATGATATGCCATTGGGAAGAAATGTGAAAGAATTTTTACGATTGATTGACGCACATACACACGTTCAGGAAAATGGTGAAGTTTGTCCTGCAAACTGGGAAGAAGGAAAAGATGCAATGAGTCCAGACAGAGATGGTGTTGCAAGTTATTTGGCTTCTCACTAAATAGGAGTAATGTCTCGCAAAAATTTGGCACTAGTCAATTTGCGTGCTTTACAATATTTATAAGCGTTTTAGATTAATAAACACTTAATAATTATAACTACTGACTAACACGAAAAAATCCCGAACGTTTCGGGATTTTTTTATGCTTTTAATTTTATATATTTATCATAAATATTTTTATAAATGAAAAACTATCAAGTAATCGGTACCGTAAATTTAAACGAAATAACTAGAAAGGAAGTTGTTGAAGATGCGAAAAAAAAACTTAAAAAGTTAAGAAAAGAACTAAGCAAGTTGCAGGAAACGATGTATGCCGAAGGTAAGTACGCCGTGTTAAATTGTCTTCAGGGAATGGATACTTCTGGAAAAGATAGCCTGATAAAGGAAGTTTTTAAGGATGTAAATGCAAGAGGTGTAGTGGTTCATAGTTTTAAGCTACCCACAGATTTGGAATTAAGACATGATTATTTGTGGCGCCATTATATTGCTTTGCCCCAACGTGGGAAAATAGGCGTTTTTAACAGAACTCATTATGAAAATGTACTGGTTACGCGCGTTCATCCTGAATATATTTTGAGAGAAAGGATTCCAGGGATAGAAAATTTAGATGATTTATCAGATGAATTTTACTATAAAAGAATGGAAGAAATCAATGAATTTGAAAAAAATATTGCAGCTAATGGAACGATTATTTTGAAATTCTTCCTAAATATTTCAAAAGAAGAACAAAGAAATAGACTTTTAAGAAGGTTGCGCTTGGAAGAAAAAAACTGGAAATTCTCTCCCGGTGATTTAGAGGAACGCAAGCTTTGGAATAATTATCAGTTTTGTTATCAGGAACTTCTTAACAAAACCTCAAAGGAAATTGCACCATGGTACGTAATTCCTGCCGATCATAAACCTACATCGCGTGTTTTAGTTGCAGATATTATTGTGGAAACCTTAAAAAAACACCATTTTAAGAGACCAGAATTGCCCGAAAAATATCGTGTGGAAATTGAAAATTATAAAGCACAACTGGCAAAGGAATAAGTTTTTTAATAGATTCAGATTGTTAAAAAGTTTGTAAAACTATTTTTTTAATCCATAAATCGTACCTTACAAATAGTATCTTTGCAAAGAAAATCAAATAAAAAACTATGGAATTAAAATTAAAAAAACCTATTGTATTTTTCGACTTGGAAACAACTGGCATTAATATAGCCAAAGACAGAATTGTAGAAATTTCTATTTTAAAAGTATTTCCAAACGGAAATAAAGAAAGCAAAACTTGGCTGGTAAATCCTGAAATGGAAATCCCGAAAGAAGCCTCAGACATTCACGGAATTACGAATGAAAAAGTAGTTACAGAACCTACTTTTAACGAGTTGGCACCACAAGTAAGCAAAATGATTAAAGGATGTGATTTGGCAGGTTTCAATTCAAACCGGTTTGACATTCCTTTGCTGGCCGAAGAAATGCTGCGCGCCAATGTTGATTTTAGTATGAAAAACAGAATTTCTATTGATGTTCAGGTAATATTTCATAAAAAAGAGGAAAGAACTTTAAGTGCAGGCTATCAATTTTATTGTGGTAAAAATTTAGACAATGCACATTCGGCTGAAGCAGATACCAATGCAACCTATGAAATTTTAATGGCGCAATTAGAGAAATACGATGATTTAGAAAATAATGTTCAATTTTTAAATGATTATTCAACCCACATAAAAAGAGCTGATTTGGCCGGATTTATAATTTTTGATAAAGAAAATAAAGAAATTTTTACTTTCGGAAAATATAAAAACCATAAGGTGGAGAAAGTATTAAAGGATGATAAAGGCTATTTTTCGTGGATTCAAAATGCCGATTTTCCTTTATATACTAAAAAAGTTTTGGAGGAGATAAAAGATAGGGTATATCCAAAAAAGGAAGAAGTGACCCTTGAAGATTTAAAAAACAAGTTCAATCAAAAAATATAATATGTTAGTAAATTTTGACAGTTTAGAAGAAACCTCTAAAATTTGGATATACCAATCCAACAGAGCGTTTACTGAAAATGAAATAGCGGAGATAATCCCCAATATTGAAAGTTTTATAGGAATCTGGAAACGTCACGGGGAAGATTTAAAAGCTTCCTACCAAATAAAATACAATCAATTTATTGTGATTGCAGTCGATGAAAATTACAATGAAGTTTCTGGCTGCTCCATTGATGCTTTGGTAAATTTAATCAAGCAATTTGAACAGAAATTTACTGTTGATTTAACCAACAGATTAAATATTTCATTTAAAGATAATGACAATATTAATGTTGTTAGTTTGGCCGATTTTCAACATTATGCCAAACAGCAAAAAATTACACCAAACACAGTAGTTTTTAACAATATGCTAACCAAAAAAGCCGATTTTGCTCAAAATTGGGAAGTGACAGCCGATAAAAGTTGGCACAAACGGTTTTTGGTAATTAATAATTAATTAAAAATTTATTGCCTTTCTTTTTGAATTTTATTTGACGATACTTCCAAAAAAGCCATTTCTAACTTTTTTTGGTTTCATTTTTGATAATAATTGTAAGACAATTTATCAAATTAATGATTCCTCAATTCAAAAAAATAAATGCTAAAAAAATTATTATTTCTAATTTTCCTGCTGAATTTTGCTTTTTTGAAAGCACAAAACTTGGATCCATTACAAACAAATGATGTTAAAGCCCAAACGAAATGGGTGGACAGTATTTTGGACAAAATGACTATCGATGAAAAAATCGGTCAGTTGTTTATGGTACAGGCTTACTCCAATAAAGATGAAAAACACCGTATTTTTATCGATAGTTTAATTGAGAATTACCATATTGGCGGCTTGATATTTATGCAGGGAACTCCTGAAAAGCAGGCTGTTTTAACCAATAATTATCAGTCTATTTCTAAAATTCCGTTGCTTATTGGTTTTGATGGCGAATGGGGATTGGATATGCGGTTAAAAGATACTTATCGTTTTCCTTGGAATATGACGCTTGGCGCAATATCCGACAACAAACTATTGGAAGATTTCGGTGCGCAATTGGGTAAACAATGCAAGCGAATGGGCATTCACATTAATTTTGCGCCTGTGGTGGATATTAATATAAATCCCGAAAATCCAATTATCGGAAACCGTTCCTTTGGTGAAAACAGGGAAAATGTTACCCAAAAAGCATTGGCATTTGTTAAAGGAATCCAAAGCCAACAAGTATTGTCCTGTGCCAAACATTTTCCTGGTCATGGTGATACAGCTTCCGATTCCCATAAATCTTTGCCTATTTTGGATTTTGATTTCGAAAGACTTGATTCTATTGAATTATATCCATATAAAGAACTGATTAAGAATAATTTAACCAGCATAATGGTCGCGCATTTAAGCGTGATAGGATTGGAGGAGAATAAAGATTGCCCAACATCACTTTCCTATCAGGTTATTTCGAAATTATTAAAGGAGAAATTGAATTTTAATGGATTAATTTTAACCGATGCGCTAAATATGAAAGGCGTTTCAAATTATTCTGAATTGGGTGACATTAATTTGGAAGCGTTGTTTGCAGGCAATGATATGTTGTTAATTCCAACTGATGTTCCTGTAGCAATTGACACTATAAAGGTTGCGTTGAGCCAAAATTTGATTACGGAAGAACGAATCGATTATTCCGTCAGGAAAATTTTAAAAGCAAAATATTGGGCTGGTTTAAACAATTATAAAAAGATTGAATTGGCAAATTTGCAACAAGATTTAAACGCTGTTGAAGATGAGTTACTTCACAGAAATTTAGTGGAGAATTCAATTACTTTGCTTAAAAATAAATCCTTGGTTTTTCCAATTCAGCATTTAGAGCGAAAGAAAATTGCCTATGTTAAATTGGGTAATGCAAATCATTCTGATTTTTTAGCGATGTTAAAAAATTATGCAGAAGTTGATCAAATTTCAAATGACACGCTGGCTAATTTAATTAGCGATTTAAAGCCTTACAATTTGGTAATTGTCGGATTCCACAAGTCAAATGACAATCCGTGGAAGGATTATAAATTTACTGAGGAAGAATTGCTCAAACTACAGGAAATTGCCAAAACCAACACCGTAATTTTAGATATTTTCGCAAGTCCGTACAGTTTGTTGCAGGTCGAAAATTTTAAAAATATTGAAGGTGTTTTAGTTTCTTTTCAAAACGGTAAAATTTCCCAAGAAATTTCGGCACAAATGCTGTTTGGTGCGCTTGAAATTAAAGGAAAGTTACCCGTTTCAATCGGTAGTCAATTTTCCGAAAATGAAGGAATATTATCCAATTCACTCGGTCTTTTAGGATATTCTATTCCTGAAGATGTGGGTTTAAGCAGTAAAAAATTAAGCAAAATAGACTCAGTGGCAGCCATTGTTTTAAAAGGAAAAATGGCACCCGGAATGCAAATTTTAGTGGCTCGAAAAGGAAAAGTAGTGTATCAAAAGAGTTTTGGCTTTCATACCGATGAAGAAAAAATACCCGTAGTAAACAGTGATTTATATGATATTGCTTCCCAAACAAAAATAGTGGCTACATTGCCGTTGATTATGGAGCTTGAAGAACGCGAAGTTCTAAAATTAAACAGTACTTTAGGAAGCCTGATTCATAAATTGCGAAGAACAAATAAAAATAAGTTAACTGTGAAAGAAGTGCTTTCACACTATGGAGGTCTCAAACCTTGGATTCCATTTTATATAGAAACGCTTGACAATATTACCAAAAAGCCTTCAACCGACTTTTACCGGACTGAAAGAAGCCATAAATTTAATATAAAAGTTATGGACAGTTTGTATTTACTTAGCTCTTATGAAGATGAGATGTTTGATATCATCGCCGACTCGGAATTACTTAAAAAGAAGGAATACAAATACAGTGATTTACCTTTTTATATTTTCAAAAATTATTTAGAAAATTATTATAATGATGACTTAAATACGCTTACACAGCTTCATTTTTATAATCCGTTGGGTGCGAATAGAACAACCTATTTGCCTTTGGAAAAATTTTCTAAAAATGAAATTGTTCCTACTGAAAAAGACAATTATTACCGTTTTAAATTGGTACACGGCGATGTGCATGATATGGGAGCTGCAATGCAGGGAGGAATAGGCGGGCATGCTGGCGTGTTTTCAAATGCAAATGACATTGCTAAAATAATGCAAATGTATCTTCAAAAAGGATATTATGGCGGAAAAAGATACTTTCAGCCTGAAACCATCGATAAATTTAACCATCGTTATTATGCAAATGAGGGCGTGAGAAAAGGCGTTGGTTTTGATAAGCCTCAACTGGATCAAAACGTAAAAGCAACTTGTGCCTGTGTATCCGACAGTAGTTTTGGACATAGCGGTTTTACAGGAACTTATACTTGGGCAGATCCTGAATCGCAAATTGTATATGTGTTTTTGTCGAATCGGGTTTTTCCAACTTCGGAAAATATGGATTTGGTAAAATACAACATAAGAACCGAAATTCAGCAGTTGATTCAGGATGCGATTATTGATTAATGGTCATTGTTTTTGTTGAAATAATTCCTAAAAAAATGCAACCTATAAGATAAATTAGGGCAAATTTTAAATTGAAAAAGCAATAAACTAAAACTGTCTGGATTAGATAAAATAGCGGAAAAAGGGTGGTAATTAGGGCAAATCTGTAGGTATTTGTAAAAACCACATCCTGAATGTTTGGCTTGAGGTATTTCCATAAGAGCAATGGGAAAACACTATTTAGTTTTGCAAGGAAATGAACAGGGACAAACCAATTTATTTTTTCTTTTTTTTTGTGTTTTTGAAGGGGTTGTTGCTATCTTTTCAACCAGTTTATTTGCTTCAAAAGGATTTAAATAATTAATGTCTAACGCTTCCAGTTTTACAATAATTTTATCATAATTAGCAGAATCTTCAATATGGAGTGTTAATTTTTTTAGGGCGTTTGAAACTTGGTTCGTGATTTCCTTAAATTTTAAATCGGGTTTTTTAATGTCGATAAATTGATTGGCAAGTATTGGTTTTCCATAATAAACAGTAGTGCTGGAAGGAAAGTTTACATGGGAATCATAATTAATTCCAACAGGAACTATATAAATTGCCAAATTGGGATATTT
>JAQVGD010000209.1 GCA_028696945.1 Lutibacter sp. | reverse complement strand
AACCTAGCAATATATCTGTGTGTATTCATAATCATTTTTTATTAAGTTTCTACTTTCTTTTGCCATTTCGGCTGCAAATTTTGCCACAAATTGGGTTCCGTGATGGCGATTTTCATTGCAAATCTTTTCAAATGCTTTAAGGTTTGCACCACGATTTTCACCCCAATGCTTTTCATCAGCTACACCATGTGTTAAATAGCCAATTTCTTTATCAAATAGCTGTTTTATAAGCTCATCAAAATCTTTTACTTTAGTTGCATAAGCCCTAATGACACCCCATTGACTGGATGTAATTTTTTTCAATCCTTTAATTTCATACTTAGCATTATCAGTATCAGAATAAACTAATTTTTGAACAGCTTTTGAAATTTCTATTTCACTATTTTTACTATCCAATTTGTTTTTCAAGTATTTAGCTAATACTGTAGTTGGAATAATACCATCAGTTTTCTCTCCTTCAATTTCATTGCCTATAACTTCAAATTTGAGTTTGCATTTTGCTTTTTCGTCTCCCAATAAAAATTCCGGATTGTAAATCACTTTACCTAAACCCTCAGCTTTATGTAAACCAACATATTTTTCAGTCTCATTAGTTTTTGCATTTTTCACATAAAAAACAGAACCTTTTGCAATACAAAATCTTTGTGTATTGGTAGTATTACGAGTTGAATTCCAAGGCGAATAAGTAAATGTTCTGATTTGGGATTTGCTCCAATCAACTTTTGCATCTTTATTCAATCCTAATTGCTCAGCTTCTGGTTGATAAGTTGGCATTCCAAACTCATCCACAAAACACAAATTACTTTGGGCATATACTAAAACATAATCATCAGCATTAAAACTCTTAATTGTGCTTGGTTGATTTGGTAATTTTTCAATATTAATTTGACCAAATTCGGCATTTTTTGATTTTCCGAGTCGATAATCACCTTCAATAACTTCATTCACTTTATCAATGTGCGTTTCATCATCAAATTGAATAGAAAAAATAAATTCTAAGCCTCTATTTAACGACTCAAATCCAAACATTGCACTTTTTTGGGAAGTCCCTTTTGTTCTATCTTGAGCAGATTTTATTGCAAAAGACTTGTTTATTTCTTTTAAAACTTTTCCGTCCGAAAAAACATAACCAGTTCTTACTTGTTTAAGTTGATATTTATTTCCTTTTTCATCCCTAGGTGGATTATCTCTATCAATTAAATAATCCAAAAAAACATCGTCTTTTCCAATTTCTTTCTTTAGTTTATCCATATAATACATTGCCGGCATAGCATAAGAAACAAGGTTTTCGTTTACAATAGTTGCATCACCAAATCGCACTTTTCCGGAATGGAATATATTGTAACTCTCATCTGGAGAAAACAAACTGTATAATTTACTTGCAGTAATACCTAAAAAATTACTTCCCGGAATATAATCCAATGATGACATATTGCCTTCGGTTGCCAAACTAGAGTTCAACACAACATCCGACAATAATGTTACTTTATAAAAAATCTCTTTCATAACTAATTGGTTTTAATTTCTAACTTACAACGACCAAGTCCCCGATTCCGATTTGCTCCTAAATGCCGAATACATTTCAAAGCTTTTTCAAACTTCTCAACATCTGTTTCTAAAACGCCATCAATATAACCTTCCAAAATAACTGGCACACATACTTGTATAGTTCTCAAAGAGCCTTTTTCTGCTACACCATTTTTGTCGATTTTTGTTGATGCAATATTTCTATAAAGAAGATTACTCATTTCTTTACTGATTTCAGATTTCTCAAGTTCACTAAGCTCAGCATTTGAGAAAAACAACAACCCCTTGTGAGATTCTTTTCGTTCTTTAATATATTTTCCAAAATATGATTTTATAAATTCATCATTAATTAAAGACGGTTGAGCTTCTTTAAAATCTTCAAATACATCTTTTAACAAGCCTTTAATTGTTTTACCGGGCAAATATGGTAAATTGTTTTTGTCTTTTATAACAACAGAATCAGCATCTGCACCAGAGCTCAGTCCTGAACCAGCATGCCAATCACTCAAAAAGGTAATAATATAATTAATTTTCTTTGTTCCCATAATTAAAACTGTGTAAGGTTATAAAATCAAGTAATTGTGATTTGCCATTAGTTTTTATGGCTTCTAATTCATGTTCTAATTTTAAAGCATCGTAAAAATTTTCATTTACTTCTTTCATTCTTTCCATCATAAAAATTGAGGTAGATACATCTTTATATGACTCAGAAACTATTTGGCGAAGTTTACTAACAGCTTTTGTTTTATCATTTTTATCTGCTTCTGCTTTTAGTGTTTGCAATTTTTTATAAAGATTGTCTAAGTCAGATAACTTATAAGGTCCAACATAATATGACAATCCTGTTTTAGTTTGCAAAGTTCTTTGTTTCAATGTTTTCAAATCGTCCACAAAGGAATCTTGTACTTTATAAAAAGCGATTGCAGATTTAGGCATTTGTCCATATTGTGGGTCTTCAATTTTTCCATCACCCTTCGTTCTTTTTACATATTTCTTTGCATCTGAACAGAGTTTTTCAGCCAAACTTAATCCATAATGAAGTGGATAAGATTCTTTTATATAAGCAATGCCAGCACAAGCTGTAAGTCCTCCAAAGTAATCACCAAGGCCAATTTCTTTAAATTTTCCTGAAGATTCTAATTCAAACTGTTCGAGGAAAATCTTAGTAAAACTTAGTGCTAAGTCTGCTCTAATGATTATTGTAACATCATCTCCACCAATTATTATTGGTCTTATTGGATACTTATTTTTTCCGTTGCATTCATTTTTAACAATTTCGTCAAAAGCTTTTTTAATCGCATTTTTTGTGGACTCTTCAATAGTATTTGAAAACTTTTCAAATAGTTTCTTTTCCACTAATTCTTTGCCTTTATTTTGAAGAATTTGTCCAAGTCCATTTCCATCAGCATGAATAACAGCAATCCATGAATTTTTTCCTGACTTAGTAATTTCTTCGGTATCAAATGCCAATTCGCTTGCTTTTGGTTTGAACCCAGACATTTTTTTAAATAAAGCAACATTATCTCCTGCATTTATTTTGGCTAAAGTCGCATCATCAAGTGCTTCATCTTTTACAAAATCTACTGCTACTCCACTTGTTCGTCTTGCTCTTTCCAATCCCATAAATCCAATTTCAAGGGGAGCCGCAACAATATTTCTTTGTTCTTTCAACTTATCCTCCAGTTTTTGAATTGAGTTTGAGAAATCATCTCCTTCAAATTCAATAACTGCTTGGCTTATTGTTACGCCAGGAGCTAATTCAGAAACTGATTTAGGGAAAATTTTTACAAAATCCTTACACTTTTGCTCGTCATCAAAAACATATTTAATGTTTCCTGCAGCACTAAGAATTATGTTTGAATCCCTCTTGTTTATTTGTGCTTTTTGATAAAACAAATCTGTACATATTTGTTCAATCAACTCACTAGCTCCCACTATCTCCTTCAACTTATTCGTCCCAAAAATGAAGCCTTGTATTCCTTGAACCGCGGCTCCGTATAGGTATTTTTTATTGCTCATAATTATTGATTTATCTCGTTTCTTTTAGTTTTTACTATTCCGTAACCAATGCTCACTCCTTTTCCTAAACCTAGATAAGCAGGTAACGATACATTTGTTCTAAATTCCGCATTTATCGTGTGCATTTTCACGCCTTTAAAATTACTTGTAAACTCTTTGGTTAATACTGTTATCTGCACCTTGACCTCTCGATCAAACATACAGTTTAATCCCTTACCAAAACTTAAAATATTTCCTCGCAAAATATTTTCTAAAAAAAAGATTTTCTCGTCCTCATTATCCAAAGTGCGATATTTCGCATAATTTATTTCGTTAAGTGCAAGCCAGCTTGAAATGCTGTAATTAAAATATTTATCCCAAGCCTGAATTAAATGCTCGTTAGCTTTTATCTGCTCAATAACTAAATCAGATTTTACACCATTAATAATAATATCTCTGTTTCGTAAGTTGAAAAAGCTGTAAATCTTTTCCACACCTTCTTCAAGACAAAACAAAGCAGCTTTTTTCCCAATAACTTTGTACTGTATCCTTGGATAATCGTAAACAAACTTTTCGTCGTCAGAATGATTGTGAAAGATTACATCTGCATCACCAAGTAAATTTAAGACTGCGCCACGAAATGCCGGCACTTCAGATTTGCTTAATTCTTTGTTAAAAACAACATTTAGTATCTTGATTTTTTTCATACAATTGAATTTGCTATAAAATTATAATTATTTATACAAATAAACAATAGCAAATTCATAAAAAATTTAAAATTCTATTTAAACTCTCAAGCCTTCGTGAAGAAAATCGCTATATTTCCTTAAATCCGCAAACTAATTGTTATAAAAACTCACCAAACCACTGTTTATAAGTATTTTAAACAGGGTTTGGTAAGTAAAGTTTTTTCACTTATTTTTATGATGCAAAACAAAAAAACAAA
>JAQVGD010000208.1 GCA_028696945.1 Lutibacter sp. | reverse complement strand
AATAAAGATAGTGATGATAATATTATTTTGGAATAAGAATTTCATTCTTCATAGAAACCTATGGACTTGCAGTCCATAGTGGTTTAGTTTGATTGATTTTTTCTAATTTTTAGATGGCATTTCAAAATCTTAATAAATACCTCCCTTAAATAGCCTTACAGATAAAATATTAGCGGCCAATTGAATTTTTTTTGGCAACTTTGCGCTGTTTATAATTAGTAAATGACCAATAAAGATCTTTCAATAACAAATGATA
The DNA here is from genome assembly GCA_028696945.1 of Lutibacter sp. Lineage (GTDB taxonomy): Bacteria > Bacteroidota > Bacteroidia > Flavobacteriales > Flavobacteriaceae > Lutibacter. The sequence continues at coordinate 4,320 of JAQVGD010000208.1, read as the reverse complement.
ATGGGCAAGAGCCGCCATTGCTAAAAGCTAAAATTAATCTTTTACAGAAGGAATTGAATGACATTGTCCAAAAAATAACTGCTTTTGAAGCCATTTTGCGTTCCCATTTGACCGATGAGATTATTGAGGAACAGGAGTTAACCGTACTTTACAAAAAAGTGCAACTGGCAAAAAAGGAAAAACGCTATGCCCAAAAAAAGAAAGGAAAAAGTTTTAAGGAAGTTGAAGGATTAAAAGTCATTTCAAAAAAAGACTCAAATAGTTCCATTGATGACAATCAAAAAGAAAAAAAGCGTTTGTATCGAGAAGCGATGCTTTTTGTACATCCCGACAAATTCTCAATACACGATGATAAAATTGATCTGGCAACTGAAGTAACTACCAAACTTATCGAAATTTATAAAACTGGTAATTTAGCCGAACTTCAAATTTTTCATACACATATTTTTAGTGGAAATGCGTTGATGCATTTTTCTGAAGTTTCCGAAAAAAATGCAAATACCAAAGTAGATTCCTATTTACAAAAAGAGATAGAAAAATTGGAAAAACAGTTACAGCTCGCCAAAACCAACCATACTTACAAAGTGTTGACCGAATATGAAAATCCACATACGTTTATAGATGAGTTGAAGGAATATTATAAAGATCGAATTTTTAAATTGAAAAAACGGACGAGAAAAGCAAATTTATTTGATTTGTAATGAGTTAAGTTATGGAATTTCTAGTTTTGAAATTGAAATATTTTTAACATTCTAAACTGTAAAGCAGCAATTCCTCCTCATCGTTAGGAATTTTTACGGTTTTGAGGTATTTAAGTCCAAGTTTTTCTATGAGTTTTTGAGATGTAACATTTTCTTTGGTGGTAATGGCACTTATAAGTTTTATATGAAACTCCTTAATACCAACTTCTATAAGTTTTTTGGCACTTTCAAAACCATAACCTAAATTCTCGTATGAAGGTAACAAAGCAAAACCAATATCAATGCCTTCTAAACCTTCCCGATCATATAAGCCGCAAGTGCCAATTTTAATGTTGTCTGATTTTCTGATTAAAGTATAATTCCCGTACCCGAGTTTTTCCAATTGAGTGATCATTCTTTGTTGAATATACGCTTTGGCATCTTTAACCGATTTCACATTTCTGTCTCCTATATTTGCAAGCCATTTCGGTGTATTTACCAATTCAAAAATAAATTCGGCATCTGCTAAAGTGGTTGGTTGAAGTACTAATCGTTCGGTTTCAAAGTGTTTGTAGGTTTTCATTTTTGTGAGACTAATTTTTTTGAACTTGTATTATTGTATAATTTTTATTTCAAATGTGCCGCACTTTCTACTCCAAACAAGTCATTAGGTCGTTCCCTAAAAGAATCATTAAATAAAAAAACGGTTAAGAAAATATATGCGATAAATGCAAAAACAATCAGGATTTGCATGATGGATGTTTTCTGACTATCATGTTTTAATTTTACATCACACACTTCACCAGGGCAGTATTTGGCTTTTTCTTTGTAAAACAAATTATAAAATTTGCATCCTAAACAAATACCAAACGCCGATTCAAAGAATAGGAAAATAAGACAGATAAAACAGATAATACCTGTAATTGGGCTATAGGTATTTGCAACCACTAAAAGAACGAACATTGTTGCAGCCAAAAATGCACCAATAATCCAAGCAAACTTTTTTTGGGCAGCACCAACATATTCGGGCACTTGATTTCCAACAATTAAACGCCCAATTATTAAAGTTGGCGCAAATTTGGAATTCACAAATACCCTTATTAAAATATCAGCAAGGAATATGGTAACAGCATATTTTAGCATTGAAAAATCGCCCTTTAGGATTACAATCATTATTGAGATAAACATCATTAAAAATAGCAGTCCGGCCGCAGCTCTTATTTCTCGTTCGTTTAAAACAGGAATATCATATCCCTCTACTTCTTCTCCAAATTTTATAATTTTATTCATTGTTTGATTTTTTTATATAATTTGACGTTTGTAAATAACTTTTGTTACAAAGATAAGATTGAACCAGTTCATTAGTCAGAACTTGATTACAATGAATTACTGATATTGAATATAGATGGGTTTGGGCGTAAATTTCAATAACTCTTCAGGCGAATACATTTCCCAATCGTTTTTATTGTCGTTTTTATAAAATAATTTAAAACCCGTAAATTGCACAGGCTCTTTATAAATATATCTCAGGTAAGTAGATCTTTTTAGAATTTTATCGCCAAATCCATCCATATTCATGACTATCTGGACTTCAGGAACTATTTTTATGTTTTTATAATTGGGCACCATTCCTTGTGTAAATCGATGTACGACCAACACTTTAGGCGGCAAGTTATTTTTTTGAACCAAGTTTGCCAAAATATCGATTGCTTCATTGATATCATCGGAATTGAAACTCCCTATTTTGGTGCCGGGAATATGACCATTTTTCAAGGAAAATTCAGGGTCAATTCCTAAATGAACATTGGGTAGTTTAAGGTAGGTTTCTAGTGAGGCAACTTCGTCCTTTACATTGCTGTGCCCGACCTGAATATCTAAAAACACCAAAGCATCAATTGATTTCGCCCAGTTTAGTATGGTGTCTATTTGTTTAAAAGGCATTCGCAAACGGTGCAGTTTTGCTTTCCCGGGTTCGGTTTGAGCCGTGATGGCAATGTAGTGCAAGGCGGGAATTACTTTTATGGTGGTGTCAGCAGCTTGCCAATTGGCAACTTCGTCTTGTAGTTTTTTAAGCATCTCCTCTTTCGGCAATTGACCCAAAATCCCCATTCTTTTGGAATACAGATTTCCGTAAAAAGCAATAATTCTATTGTACGGCAATACCGCTCCAGGCAATGGGTATAGAGTTTTCACGGGCCAAAATCCAGTGGTGTCGTTATTGGATAAAGCCAACATTCTTTTATTGTAGTCAACAGTATCGATTATGGAATTTTTTTTTTCTAGGGTAGATGTAAGTTTTGCAGTATGTTTTTTGTCATTGTTAGTGATTGGCTCTTGGGTTTTACCATTATTGCAACTGCTACCAAAAAACAGCATAGAAAAAAGCAGTATTAATAGAGGGAATGTGAGGAATGATTTTATCATAATAGTTTTATTTAATTGCTGCTTTCCGTTTGTTGCAAATCGCCATTTTGTTGTTTTATTCTGTTTAATTTATTTTCAGTTTTCAATTCTACGTAATTTATTTAAAATTTCGTTTCATATTTCCATTTGAGTGGTAAAATTCTTGGTGGTTTTTAGCTATTTATTTTGCCACTTTCTCCTACTCAATTCCACAAACTTATTCAAATTCAAATTTAGATGTATTTTCTATTAATCTTATCATCAATTTTATAAAACAAAATAGCGTTGAACAAAATAAAAAAGATAACAAACCAAAATCCATATTTCATTGAAATCCAACTTGAAGCTCCCCAACTATGGACTATTAGAACAAAAAGAAGAAATATTCGAGATATTTTTCTTGGTAAATAATAACCTATAATTCCAATTAAAATCAGCCACATAATTGAGATAATAAATATTCCAGAAATGTGATTTTTCATCTGTTTAAATTTTATTTTTTTGTTGGTACAGCTGCTGTTCGCCATTAATCATTCCTCTGTGTATCAAAATTTGTTATGCTCGTTTCATCATGAAATTTCCGATTGGATTTGCTTCATTTGCCGCAGTCAAATTTCCATTCCAATATTCTTTTGGTTGATGGATTATTGTAATTGTAATATCAAAAAAACTTGCCCAAAGAACAGGAATTAATGCAAGCAATTTTTCTCTCTTTTTCATTCGATTAGTGTTTTTTCAATTTTTAGTGTTTTTTAAGTTTTATATTCTAAAAGTCATTTATGGAATCATGGATTGCAACCTTAAATCCACATAATCGGAAATTTTACGAAAATCATTTTATTCTGTTTAACTGCTCAATTTCATTGCTTCGTAGATTTAAAAAATAGTTTTCCGCTTGCAACGAAAGCTAATAGCGGAATTAAAGCTAAAAAATTAAATTTTTTCAGATCAAAGTAAGTTAGTGTTATGATAATTAATACCATTAGAAGAATCATTAAATATTCAAAAGTGGATTTTTTCATAATTTTTTTAGGTTATATTGTGTCGTTAGTGTTTTTATTAAACTTTCAGGTAAATTTTTTCTGCCAAAACGAAATTCCACTTACAGGCGTTGAACTAATCCGCCCCAAAAGGCGGCAGCTTAGTATTAGTTAAAAATAGCATATCTTACTCAGATAATCATAAAAATTCAAAAAATGTTTAAAAAAAATCAATAACCATAGTAGAAAAAGCCCAA
>JAQVGD010000039.1 GCA_028696945.1 Lutibacter sp. | reverse complement strand
TTTGAAAATGAAGAAGTGGCCGCGGTAATGAATAAATATTTTATTTGCGTTAAAGTTGATAGGGAAGAGCTTCCCGATGTAGATCAGGTATATATGAATGCCGTACAATTAATTACTGGCAGAGGTGGCTGGCCTTTAAACTGCGTGGCTTTACCCGATGGAAGACCTATTTGGGGAGGTACTTACTTTCCAAAAGAAAATTGGATAAGCGCACTGGAGCAATTGGCGAAATTATATGAAGAAACACCAGAAAAAGCCATTGAATATGCCGAGCAATTGACCGAAGGTGTTAAAAATTCGGATTTGGTGGCAATAAATACCAAAAAAGAAGCATTTACCGTAGCTGATTTAGATAGTGCAGTACAAGAATGGAATCAATATATGGATGTTGATTTGGGTGGAAGAAAAGGTGCGCCTAAGTTTCCAATGCCAAACAATTACCAATTTTTGTTGAATTATGCTGTGCGTTCCAGAAATGATGAAATATTGAATTATGTAAATACGTCTCTAACAAAAATGGTTTATGGCGGAATTTACGATCAAATTGGGGGCGGATTTTCGCGTTATGCTGTTGATGCAAAATGGCATGTACCACATTTTGAGAAAATGTTATATGACAATGGGCAATTGGTAAGTTTATATGCGGAGGCATATCAGGCCACAAAAAATGAATTGTATAAAAAAACAGTATATCACACCCTTGAATTTATTGCAAGGGAACTTACCACAGAGGAAGGTGCTTTTTATTCTTCATTGGATGCTGACAGCATGAATGCCGAAGGAAAATTAGAAGAAGGTGCTTTTTATGTTTGGACTCAAAATGAATTAAAAGCTATTTTAGGAATGGATTACAACTTGTTTTCGGAGTATTACAACGTAAATTATTACGGACTTTGGGAACATGAAAATTATGTGTTGATTAGAAAGAGCAGTGATGCCGAAATTGCAAAAAAGCACGCAATTTCAATAAAAGAACTCGAAAATAAAGTGATTTACTGGCAAAAGATATTGCTGAAGGAACGCGAAAAAAAACAACGCCCAAGACTCGATGACAAATCGCTAACTTCGTGGAATGCCTTAATGTTGAAAGGTTATGTGGACGCATACGCTGTTTTTAAGGAACGGCAATTTCTTGATGCTGCCATAAAAAACGCAACATTTATTTACACCAAACAGCTACAGGAAAACGGAAACCTAAACCACAGTTATAAAAATGGTAAAAGTACCATAAATGGTTATTTGGAAGATTATGCAACCGTAATTGATGCTTACATTTCTTTGTATGAAGCCACTTTTAACGAAACTTGGCTAAGTGCAGCCAAGCAATTGACAGACTATACTTTCGATCATTTTTTTGATGTTGAAAGTTCTATGTTTTTCTTCACTTCAAACCAAGATGCCAACTTAATTGCACGTAAAATGGAAATTGAAGACAATGTAATGCCAGCTTCAAACTCAATTATGGCAAATAATTTATTTAAGTTGAGCCATTATTATTCCAATAGTTATTATTTAAAAGTGAGTGAACAAATGCTGCATAACGTGAAGGAAAAAGCCCTGCAATATGGCTCTGGATATTCCAATTGGCTGCAATTGCTTTCAAATTTTGTTGGGGAATATTATGAAATCGCTATTTCAGGCAAAGATTGTTTGAATCAACTTAAAGAAATTAATGAACAATATATCCCAAACAAATTAATTGCGGGAAGCACAAAAGAAAGCAATATTCCTTTAATGGAAGGTCGCTTTAATGAAAGTGAAACTCTTATTTATGTTTGTGTTGATGGTGCTTGTCAGTTACCTGAAAACAACGTAAAAAAAGCCTTGGAACAGCTAAAGGTTGAATTTTAGGGAGTTAAGCAATTCAAATTTACTTTGTTGCTTTAGTGGCTTTTAACATATTTATTTTAATTGCTGTCCGATAAAAATTCATAAAAAATGATTTATCTCAATATAAATGGAACTTCAGAAACAGGCTTTCCTGATGGAAATTGATTTACATAAAAATCTGTTTTTATATAAATAGGTCGCCCCTCTAGTACTGAAACAGCTCCGTAGGAGCTAAATGTTTGTAGAAAAATGAAAAAATCCGATTATTTAAGTCCCATCGGAGCGGTATGTTTGTTTTGAAAAATTTAACCAAACAACAACAATGATTTATTTTATGAATTTGGAACTATTTTATTGGGAAACGAAATTACTTTTTTGAGATTCCGCCAATAAATTCCTTCAAATAAAAAGGCTCAAAATAGGCAACATCTTCAAACTCGTTTTTTTTGAATTTTTCATAAGAAATAACCGACATTTCTTTTGATGAAGGAAATTTATTGTCGATAAAAATCGCATTTTCATGGGTAATAATTTCCTTGCATTTTTCGGCACCATCTCCAAAAAAATGAACTTTCTGATTATTTAAATACTCAGAAAAGGAATCGGGAGTAATAATTTCCGCATAAACATCTCTTATCTTTTTGTTTTTATTGCTAAAAACCTGGCTGTAAACTTCCATTCTTCTTGCATCCAAAAGCGGAATTTTATACCCTTCTTCAATGGAAACAGACAGCGCTAGGGATTGTAAGGTATTTACGGAAATTAACGGAATATCCAGCGCAAAACACAATCCTTTTGCAGCCGAAACACCAATGCGCAAACCTGTGTAAGAACCTGGACCTTTGCTTACCGCAATGGCTTTTAAATCGGACAATTTAATTTTGGCTTCCAAAACAACTTGACCAATCAATTTATGCAATTTTTCGGCATGCGAATAATTGCCATCGTTTAATTCCTTTAACGCAACGGTTTTGCCTTCTTTTGAAATGCTTACCGAACAATTTTTTGTTGCGGTTCCTATGTTTAATATAAGTGCCAATTTCTTTATTTTAAAAGGCAAAGATACTTTATTCATCTATTTAAATTTTACTGGGTTCGTTTCATTTTTATAAAAAAACATCCAACGTTTTGCGTTGGATGTTTCCGTGAATTAAAAATTAAAAGCAATATATTTGGATTCATTCCAAATCAAACGCCCTTTCCTTCGGAAAGGGTTGGGGATAGGATTACTCCAAGACAATAGGAATGCCTAAATAATATTCTAACAATTTGGTTTTGAAAACAAAATTGTATTTTGCATTTGCCAATGACGATTGAGCGTTTACCAATCTGTTTCTGACTTGGTCAAAATCAAAAGAAGTCATTACGCCATTATCAAAACTTACCTGAGCGTTTTTATAGGATTCATTTTGGGCTTTTAACGATTTTTCGGCTGAAATATATTGGTCTAAAGATGCTTTTGCATCAGCATAAGCCTTTTCAATGGCTTCCCTTAATTTAACTTGTTTGTCCAGCAATTGCAAGGAAGCTATTTCCTGATTTATTTGCGCTTTTGTTACGCTCGATTTTGTTTGAAATCGGTTAAAAATTGGAATATTTAAAGAAAATCCGAAGTTGTAACCTAAATTGTCTTCTAGCTGTTTTCCAAAACCGTTTGAAACATAAGTGATTGTATTGGTGTCTGGGTCAACTATTGGTCGGACATCCTTTTCTCCTTGGTAGTGTTGGTACGAAGTTCCCAATCCAGCATTAAAAGAAAGCGATGGGTAAAATGCGCCTTTTGCGGTTTTTACGTCAACTTCTGACCGTTCAACAAGAACTTCGGCACTTTTAATTTCAGGTAAATTGGCAACGGCAGTATTGAAAATTAAATCGGTATCGTTATAAATTAACGAAGCGGAATCAATAGTTAAAGCCACATCCTGCACATCAAATCCTTTGTGTGAAACCTGTAACAATTGCGCCAAATTCAATAAGGAAAGATCCAGCGCATTTTTTGCCATTGTTAATTGTTCTTCATTTGACGCCAAAGTAGCTTCTGCTTCTAAAAGAGTGGCTTTTGCCTGTGAGCCGGCTTCCACCAAGACATTTGCTTTTTCAACCTGGCTTTTGCTAATGTCAATCTGGTCTTGCGCAATAATGATATTTTCTTTGTCCAGCAACACGTTTAAATAAAGGTTAACGACATTTAGCATTATGCCATTTTTATTTTCTTCCAAATCAAAGCCCGCTGCTTCCAGACTTTTTTGAACTTGCAGCAAATTGTTTTTATTTCTGTTTCCGTTGTAAAGCGTTACGTTTGAACTTAACGCGAAACTATTGGAACGGCTATCTGTGGAAACCCGACCACCATAATTGTCTATATATGATCCAAAATTCCAATTTTGGGAAACCGAAGAATTTAGGGAAGGATAAAAATTACCTTTGGCAACGGTAATGTCTTCTGCAGCTAAATCTTTGCTGAGTTCCTGCTGTTTTATGGAAATATTATGTTCTAAAGCGTAGTTGACACATTCTTGAAGTGTCCATTTTTTATTTTGTGCGTTTGCGTTTATTAATAAAAAAAACGCCAAAATACTGACAATTTTTGTTCTCATTGTAGATGACTGAGTTTATTAGTGATGTTGATTTTGTATATGACGACTAAAATTAGTATTTGTTACACTTTTAGCCGCTTATGAAAATGTTAAATTTTTTTCTTTTTATTATCAGCTATTTTATGTTTGGTATCGAACAAAAACTGAACGAAATTATATAGCAATCACAGCCTTATTCAAATAATATTTTGAACTTTCCTGCCTTTTCGGTGGGCGTTTCCCCCCGCCAACTGGCGGGGGGTCGGGCTTTCGCGGCTCGCTTTTTTTTGTTGCGAAAAGCAACAAAAAAAGAGCTCAAACAAACCGCTCAATCCCTAACGCAAATTCGATTATAATAAAAAATTTCAAACGGACAATTCAAAATTTAGAATTATAAATTAAAAATTTCTACAACTTTAGGCATGCTAGGTACTTTTTTAATATTAATCCTCATTTTCATCGATTTTCTTTTTTGTTATTTTATGCTTGATAAGAAAAAAGAATAAGGTGCCAACCAAAAGGTAAGGGAATAGCATTAAATATACGATACCCGAATTTAAGCCTTCTGCCTCATTCAAATCGCCACTTTCAACAACCGCTCTGCACATGGCACATTGCGCATCGGCTATATGAACTACAAAAAGTAATAATATTAAAAGTAGTATTTTTTTCATTGAGATACTTATTTGGTTAATTGTTACGTTATTATGAATTTTGCATAAAAAAACTGTGGCAATTTACTATTTGTTTTGTTTTTTCGTTGCGTCATTACCAAGTTTTTGCAAAAAAAACGGCGACAATCTGTTATTCATTTATTCCAATTTGTTTCAGCTTACAGCAAACTATATAACTTTTACTGAATAGCGTCTAACACTTCTTTCAAAAAAGTATCAACATCAAAATCTGGATTTTCCGCCAAACCGAATCTCACAACTACTAAATCTTTTGAAGGAATTATAAAAACATGTTGCCCTTGGTAGCCATTGCACGAAAATAAATCTTTGGGAACATTTGGATATTTACCGCCCGCATTTAACCAAAAATGCGCACCGTATTCGCCATTTGAACCGTTAGTTGGTGTGGCTGCGTAGGTAACCCAAGATTCATTCAATAATTGCTCGCCATTCCAATTTCCATTGTGTAAATACAACAAACCAAATTTTGCCCAATCGCGGGTAGTTGCCCAGCTGTATGAAGAACCAACGTAATTTCCGTCCAAATCAGTTTCAATAACCATAGAATTCATGCCAATTTTATCGATGAGTTCTGCATACCAAAAATCCAAATATTCTTGGTGTGTCTTAAACTGATTTCTAATAAACCCAGACAACAAATTTGTAGTTCCTGAAGAGTAGTTCCAACTTTCATTTGGTTTACCTATAAGTGGTTTGTTTAATTGTACTTTGGTCATATCGGGCTCTAAAAACAACATTTTGGTAACGTCAGAAATATTGCTGTAATCCTCCACCCATTCTAAGCCGCTGTTCATTTGCAATAAATTGTTCAAGGTAATTTTTGAGCGATCATCATTTTCCCATTCAGAAAATAACTTGTTTTGGTTTAACGAAATTTTTCCTTGTTTTTCCAAAATTCCCAAAACGGCACTCGTAATGCTTTTGGTCATTGACCAGCCCAACAATTTTGTTTCTCTTGAAAATCCAAGCGCATATTTTTCGGCGATAACTTGATCTTTATAAAGAACAAGCACGGCTCTGGTCCTTTTTACTTCTTCATAACCCTCACAATCAAAAGCATTTTCTACAGCCATTTTCAGTAATTTTTCATTGACATTTCCAAAGAGGGTATCTTTTTCAGGTAAATTTCCATAGGGATAAGGCAAACTGCTTTGTGAAATTTTTCTATTTGGCTTGAAAAAACTCGAATTTTCTAATGTTGATTTTTCAGGCAGCAACACACAACCTATGCCTTCTTTAAAAACGGCTTTTCTCTTTTTTAAGCCAAAAACTGTTGATGTAGCCGACTTTTCTTCAAAATTAATATTGTTTTTAGCATAATTTACCAAATCAATATCGTTATCGCCCTCTTCAATGGATTTTAAATCCCTGCCGGCTTCAAAAGTGCAGGAGCAAACACTTTTTGCCGCAAAACCAGTAATAATATCCAATCTTGGATAGTTGGTGTAAACAACATAAACAAGTGCTAAAACCACTAGTAACAGACCGTATTTCGCTATTTTTTTCATGATAAATTTGGCTTAGTATATTTTATAAAAATAACATTTATTTTGATAGTTCAAAGAAAAAGCGTTTACATTTATTAATCATTTGATTGGGCTAAGTAGTTACCTCATACCAGTAATAGAACGAAGCATCCTGAAAACCACCATTTTAAATGCGCAAAAGGAATGTTTAAATGGTATTAGGCCTCAGCTAAATGAAATAATTAATGAAAACAAAGCTTATTCGATAAAATTATAAATTTTATCCAAAACTATATTTCGTTTGTTGTTAGGCATCTGAACCTACTAAATTTTATTACTCAGGGACTGAGAGGGAATCTCGAATATGTAAAAAAATTAGTTCCAGAAAAAAGTTAAAATAATGACAATTCAGAATACAGACAGAAATACTACAAAAGATAATTGTGGCAATCCCATTTTTGGTATAACGAAACCATTATTTAGCTCTCTATTATGTGCGGATGGCAATTTAGGGTTCGCAGAAATCCACTTATTGCCTTTTTTTAAATAATTACTGAAACATTAAGGTTTTAAATAAATTGAAGAAGAAATAATAAGCTAAATTTGTTTCAATAAAAAGAGAAGATATGGACGATAAAACAGTAGTTGTTAAAAAAATTTCAGGCGATTTAGAACCCTTTTCAATACAAAAACTTTCAAAATCACTTCAAAATAGCGGTGCTACAAGTCAGGAGATTGAGAAAATTGTAAAAGCGGTGCAACCTGAACTCTATGACGGAATTTCTTCAAACTTAATCTATAGAAAAGCCTTTCGCTTATTGAAAAAGCACAATCGGGTCTCCGCTTCAAAATACAGTTTAAAAAGAGCAATTTTCGACTTGGGTCCTACTGGTTTTCCTTTTGAAAGATTGATTAGCGCATTGTTAAAACAAAAAGGATATAAAACCAAGATTGGCGAAATTTTAAATGGCGAATGCATTACCCATGAAATAGATGTTCTGGCGGAAAAAGACGGCAATGTTTATACTGTAGAATGCAAATTTCATACAGATCCTTCCTCAGTAAGCAATGTGAGAATTCCGTTGTATATCAATTCGAGATTTCTTGATGTTCAAAAAGTATGGAACAATTCCGATAACAAAACCCATTTAAAACAAGGCTGGTTGGTTACCAATACACGATTTTCAAAAGACGCCATAGACTATGCAAATTGTGTTAATTTAACGCTGTTAAGTTGGGATTATCCCAAAAATAACGGCATAAAAAACAATGTCGATAAACATGGCTTATATCCCATAACCACGCTAACCACTTTGACAAAAAAAGAAAAAACACAGCTTATTGAAAAGGATATTATCTTGGTAAAAGAGCTTTCGAAAAATCCGGATTCGCTTAATCATCTCAATTTTTCAGAAAAGCAAAAAGCGTTGGTTTTGGCTGAAGTGCATAAATTATGTAATTTATAATCTTATAATACTTTTGTTTTAGGGTCTGCCTGACTTTTGAAGGGCGTTTCCCTGCGGATCAGGCTTTACATTGCAATCCGCCATTGCGAGACACGAAGCAATCTTTTGAACATATTGCTTCACAAACTCGCAATATCGGGATCTTTATTTCAAATAAGGTTCACTGAACTCCAGAACAAAATAAAAATAAGTGAAGTAATCCTTTAAAAGATGATTTATGATATTAGAATTTAAAAAACTTAGAACTTTTTTAGCGCCCTTTGCGGTTTTAATTTGCGCCCTTTGCGGTTAATAAAATTTTAGTTCGGTTTTTTTTATAATTTTTTTCGCATTTTATCATAGAATACGCACATTTCCATAAAAAATGTCTTCTGTTATATAATTAAATTGCTTCAATTTTTTTTTTGGTTTTCATAAATTCATCTAAATAGATTACCCTCTCATTCCATCGGAAATGCATACTAATTACTTCCTCCTTTGCTTGATGTATTATTTTCGACTTTGGCTTTTATTATTTAGTTTGCACAAATTGAGAGCGCGCCTTACCATCGTTTTTAATTCCCCTTATTTTACAAAAAGCCATCAATTCATCTAAATCAATTTCAATATCCACAACACCAAATCCTTGAGAAATAAGGCTTTTCTTTACTTTAAGAAATGATTTATGCCAATCTTTCCAATTGTCATGTAAACTTTCTCTATCATCGTCCGCCAAGTCTATAAATCGTTTCCAATCCTTTTCCCTATAATATGCTAATCTAACTCTTGTCATATCGTTGTTGTTTCTTAATTAGTTGTCGGACTTTCGTTTTACATAAAACTTACTCAAATAAAATACTGGGTTTTCTATCCTAGCAAATAGGTTTTAAACGCTTTAGTATTTCAGTTTTAAACAAATTTAAAAATAAATTTTACTTAGAGAGGTGTGATATTGCTTTTTCATCCCAATTTTATTTGATCTCTAAATTAAAGCTACTCCGTTTTTTAATCAGCGCAGTGATTATAAAATTATTAAATTCATCATTATTGTCTGTTGGAAGACTGGTTCATTTATTTATGTTCAATAATATGATAAAGATTGTGTAAGTAACAAGTTTTTAAATTTTAAATCCTTCAAAATATACAGCTATTTCGTAATTTTGTATTTAGATTCTTCCGATAGCTATCGGAACTAAAAAAAGAACATGTTAGATATAAAAAAAATCAGGGCTGATTTTCCTATTTTAAATCAAAAAATAAACGGAAAACCATTGGTTTATTTAGACAATGCCGCAACCAGCCAAAAACCTCAGATAGTTATAGACAGTCTAGTAAATTACTATTCGACCATAAATGCAAATATTCATAGAGGTGTTCATACCTTAAGCCAATTGGCAACCGACGCTTTTGAACAAGCCCGTGAAAAACTGCAACAACACTTCAATGCCAAAAAAAGTCACGAAATAATTTTTACTGCGGGCACAACACACAGCATCAATATAGTTGCCACCGGTTTTACCTCATTGTTGCAAAAAGGTGATGAATTGATTGTTTCAGCGATGGAACACCACTCAAATATTGTGCCTTGGCAAATGTTATGCGAACGTACTGGAGCTGTTTTAAAAGTAATTCCAATGAATGAAGAAGGAGAATTATTGATGGATGAATACGATAAATTACTTTCTAATAAAACAAAATTAGTGTTTGTAAACCACGTTTCCAATGCTTTGGGAACTGTAAATCCAATAAAAGAAATTATTGACAAAGCCCATAAAGTTGGTGCTGCGGTATTGATTGACGGCGCACAGGCTTGCCCGCATATTAAACCTGATGTGCAAGCATTGGACGTTGATTTTTATGTGGCTTCTGCCCATAAATTATGCGGCCCAACTGGCGTTGGCATTTTATATGGAAAAGAAACATGGCTTAACAAATTACCGCCTTATCAAGGTGGCGGAGAAATGATAAAAGAAGTTACTTTTGAAAAAACCACTTATGCTAATTTACCTTATAAATTTGAAGCTGGAACACCAAATATTGCGGGCGTTATCGCATTTGGAACCGCCATCGATTATTTAAACAATATCGGTTTTGAAAACATTGCCGAATATGAAAATGCACTTTTGAAGTATGCGACTGAAAAATTACTTCAAATAGATGGTTTAAAAATTTACGGCACTTCTAAACATAAAACTTCCGTAATTTCATTCAATATTGATGAAATTCATCCGTATGATATCGGAACAATCATTGATAAACTGGGCGTTGAAGTTAGAACAGGCCACCATTGTGCACAACCCATTATGGATTTTTACAAAATTCCGGGAACGGTTCGCGCTTCATTTTCATTTTACAATACTTTTGAAGAAGTTGATGTGTTATACAATGCATTATTAAAAGCAAAAACAATGCTTTCATAAGTATTTAGTAATACCATATTATATTAATAAATCGTATAATTTTATCGGTAAATCGTTATTTTATTAACTAGACAAAAGAATATAGAAAAAAGATGTATAAATCAATTGTTTATCACATTTTTTGCTCTTTGAAGTCTCTCGATTTTGAATTCTGCTCTGCAATGACGGATTGAAACATAAAGACCTAAAAATAAAAACCCTTGCTTGTTCTAATAAATAGCATTTAGTAGGTAAAAACTTCGTTAAAACTTGTTTTCTACTTCGGCGGCTTCCAACATTAAATAATGCAGATTAGTATTTTTTATAAATGGTTTCAAAAGTTCACTTCCAGGGCCAAACATCGCCAATTCTACATAATCGGCAGAGTGATCCATACTGATCCAGCCTACGGAATTGTGCTGTTTCTGAATTTGAGCCAATACCTCAAACGGCAAATGTCTTGGGTTGTATAAACCGTCTTCAGTGGCTTTTAAATCGCTGTAATAATCCAAAATTAATTTTACATCTTCATCCGTTGCAGTAAAGTTGTTGGCATATTCAATGCGTTCTTTTGCCTGGGAAATGGAGGTTTCTTTTCCAAATCCGTTTAAAATCCATTCGTTGGTATGTTTGTAGTTTTGGATGGTATCAAAATTGTCGTTGGCATTTTTGCCATAAATAATTCCTGGATTTGCATTTCCGTGATCTGTGGTAATAATAACCAAAGTTTCTTTGTCTTGTTCCGCAAAATCAATGGCTACTTTTATGGCCTCATCATGCGCTGCCTGATCATAAATCAATGCAGCGATATCGTTTCCGTGCGCCGCCCAATCTACTTTTCCAGCTTCTACCTGAAGCACAAATCCTTCAGGATGATTTTTCATAGCATCAATCGCTTTTTGGGTCATTTCGCCAAGCGTAGGAATTTTTTCGGTAAGTTCCTTGTTGTTTTCTCTGTCTTTTGAATATGGAAGACCGTCATGGTAAAACACCCCCAAAATCGGTTTTTCGCTATTGGCGGCAAGCATTTCATTTCTTGTTTTTACCACCTGATATCCTTTAGCTTCAAATTCCTGATACATATCGCGCTTATCTTTTCTATGTTCAGCTGAGAAATAGTTATTTCCACCGCCCATCATCACATCAAATCCTTGCTGTAAATATTCTTCGGCTATAAAACCTTGGTCATTTCGTTTTTTGCTGTTGACGCAAAATCCGGCAGGAGTTGCGTGTGTAATTGGAACCGTGGTAACGCAGCCTGCCATTTTTCCAACCTTTTTAAATTTTTGCCAAATAGGTAAATGTGCTTCTCCGTTGACACCGATGTTTAGAGAACCGTTGTTAATTCTAACACCGCCACCCCAAGATGAACTTGCCGCTGCGGAATCGGTTACAATAGAATTTGCCGAAGCCATATCCATTAAGGCGCGATTTACCCTGTTGTCTTTATACAATTGCAACCAATTGCTTCCTTTTCCAGTTTTTCTGGAAAGGTAAATATCGGTCATATTTAAAGTACCAGTACTCATGCCATCGCTCACAATAACAATGATGTTTTTGGCTTTTTTGTTGCTTTTTTTATCGTTAAAATCTAAGGTAGAAGCTGCAATATCAAAGGGACTTAGCAAGGAAGCACCAATTGCGAATAGCGAACCGTTTCTGAAAAATTTTCTTCTGTCCATAATGGCGTATTGTTAAAATAACTGTCAAATATAAAATTTAAAAATCAAAAAATGCTACGGATATTTTAATAATTTGTTAATCGCTGTGAAAAATTTTAACAGATTGTATTTTATATTTTGATAATCTAAAAAATAAACTAAATTTAGATACTTGAAATTTTTAAGTTATGATATCGAAAAAAAACCACCAAATTATTTCTCTATTTATTATAGTTCTTTCAGTTTTTTATAGTTTTTATTCTTTAATGCCTTCAGCAAAAATTGAAAAAACCAGTTCTTTAACTGAGTTTTCTGCCAATAAAGCACTATTGCAATTAAAAGAAATTACCAAGAAACCTCATTTTACAGGCTCGTTGGAACATGAAATTGTCAGAAATTACTTGGTTTCAGAATTTGAGAAATTAGGATTACAAGTTGAAATTCAGGAGCAGATGGCAGTGAACCAGAAATGGAGAGCGGCCACAAACACCAAAAATATTTTAGCGCGAATTAAGGGAAGTGAAAAAGGAAAAGCACTGTTATTGCTTTCTCATTACGATTCCAATCCGCATTCTTCGCTTGGTGCGAGCGATGCAGGAAGTGGTGTGGTAGTTATTTTGGAAGGTGTTCGCGCCTATTTGGCAAAAAAGGAGATTCCGAAAAACGACATAATTATTTGCATTTCTGATGCTGAGGAATTGGGTTTGTTGGGTGCAAACGCTTTTGTAAATCATCATCCTTGGGCAAAAGAGGTTGGATTGGTGTTGAATTTTGAAGCGCGTGGGAGCGGAGGGCCAAGTTATATGTTACTGGAAACCAACGGCGGAAACAAAAAATTAATCGAAGCTTTTCAACAGGCAAATACACCTTATCCGGTGGCAAATTCACTAATGTACAGCATTTATAAAATGTTGCCAAACGATACCGATTTAACTGTTTTTAGAGAAGATGCTAATATTGATGGCTATAATTTTGCCTTTATTGATGACCATTTCGATTATCACACGGTTCAGGATTCTTTTGAAAGAATGGATATGGATACATTTAATCATCAGGCTTCTTATTTGATGGCGACCTTAAACTATTTTGCCAATGCAGATTTAGAAAATTTAAAATCAGAAGCAGATTATGTGTATTTTAATTTCCCAATTTTTGGCATGATATATTATCCGTTTTCATGGGCAATTCCTATGTTTATTATTTGTGCCCTTCTGTTTTTAGGCATGCTTTTTATGGGTGTTTTAAAAAAGAAAAATACTGTGGAAGGAATCACTAAAGGATTTTATCCGTTTACGTTCTCATTGGTAGCTGCTACCGCATTGGCGTTTTTTGGTTGGAAATTATTGTTAAAAATTCATCCGCAATACAATGATTTGCTACATGGTTTTACTTATAATGGCTATTATTATATCGCCGTATTTGTTTCGTTTACCCTAGCAATATGCTTTTGGATTTACAAAAGTTATTTCATCAAAAGAAGCAAACAGGATTTGTTGGTGGCTCCTTTATTTTTCTGGTTGATGATGAACGGATTTATTGCATTTTATTTGCCTGGTGCCGCATTTTTTATACTTCCTGTGATTATTTTTTTGCCCATACTTTTTGTGTCGCAATTTTCTGTTTCCAAAGTAAATAACTTGTTAATTTTTACCTTGTTAACTATTCCAGTACTCATTATATTTGCGCCATTGGTGAAAATGTTTCCAGTTGGGCTCGGCCTCAAAATGTTGGTGGTTTCTGCCTTGTTTACCGTTTTGTTGTTCGGATTTCTGGTGCCGGTTTTTCAGCAGTATCACGACCATAAAAAGTTGAGTTTCGTATTTTTGTTTATTGGTTTTATGGCGTTGATATCTGCTTCAATATTTTCAGGATACAGTATTGACCGCAAAAAACCCAACAGTATTTTATATGTTTTCGACAGTGATAAAAATGAAGCCTACTGGGCAAGTTATAATAGGGAAACGGATGATTTTACCAAACAATTTTTAGGTGAAAATCCAACGAAAGGAAGTTATGATGAAAATACAACGGCAAGTAAATACAAAACGAATATTCAATTATTTACAAAAACGGTAATCAGAAATCTGGAAAAACCGCTAATTTCAATAGTTTCAGACACCATTATTGACACGGACAGAAAATTGGCTTTACGCATTGAGTCACCTCGAAATGCCAATAAAATTGAGTTGCTGACCAAAACACCCATTCAGTTTAAAGCATTTACGGTTAATAAGGAACCTTTAAAAAATGCCAATAACAGTGAGTTTGTGTTCTCTGTGGAAAAAGGTACTATTATGAATTTTTACCGAACCAGTGAAGACGAAATTATTTTTATCGAGTTTGTGGTAGATAAAAATCTAGTGATAGATATTGATGTGTTGGAAGCCAAATACGATTTGTTTACCAATCCGCAGTTCAACATTATGCCCAGAACCGAAATCATGATGCCGATGCCATTTGTTTTAAATGACGCCACCATCATAAAAACCAATCTAAAATTTTAAGTATGAGAAAAGTATTTTTTTTGATTTTTTTAGGAAGCATCTTTTTCTCTTGCAAGGAAAAACAAAAAGAACAACCAGCAGTTGTTATTGATGAAACAGTTTATTTAAAACCAGAACTTAATGAAAAAAGTGCCTTGTTTTTATACCATTTTGCTTATGATTGTATTGATCAGGAATATCCGAATAATTTGGGGCAGGTTTTGGGCAATAAATCTTATTTAAAGGAACCTTCTGAATTGCATCCTGCATTTTATGGTTGTTTCGATTGGCATTCATCGGTTCACGGACATTGGACTTTGCTTAATATTATGAAGGAATTGCCTAATTTTGAGCAGAATGAAGCTATTTTGAAGAAACTTAAAACCACCATTACCAAAGAAAATATTTTAAAGGAAATCGCTTATTTTGAGGATGAACACAATAAAAATTTTGAACGCACTTATGGCTGGGCTTGGTTGTTGAAAATTGCGGAAACTTTACAGGATTGGGACAACGCAGAAGCCAAATTAATGTATGAAGATTTAAAACCTTTAGTGCAAGTTATTGAAAAAAAATACATGGAGTTTTTACCAAAACTAAACCATCCAATTCGGGTTGGAGAACATCCAAATACTGCTTTCGGGTTGTCGCTGGCATTGGATTACGCCAAAAAATATTCTCCTGAATTGGCATTGATAATCACTGAAAAAGCAAAAGCATATTATATAAACGACAAAGATTGTCCCGTTACTTGGGAACCTGGCGGATTCGATTTTTTATCGCCTTGTTTGCAAGAAGCTTCCTTGATGTTGAAAGTGTTGCCAGAAGAAGAATTTATAACTTGGTTTGATACTTTTTTGCCCGAATTCAGAAACAATCCTGCCAAGTATTTGGAAGTTGCCGAAGTTACAGATCGCTCCGATGGGAAATTAGCCCATTTAGATGGTCTTAATTTTAGTCGCGCTTGGTGTTTATATGAAATTGGGAAGACTTTAAATAATGAAAAAATGATTAATCTGGCAAACAAACATTTTCAGTACAGTTATGAAAAAATGGACTCTGGTGAATATGCCGGAGCCCATTGGTTGGCTTCTTTTGGATTGTATGCGATGTTAAAAAGCAAGTAGTATTTTAGATTATTTAATATTGTTGTCCGTTAAAAATTTATAAAAAATCAGTTATCTCAACCTAAATGGGACTTTAGAAACAGGTCGCACCGATGGGGCTTGATTTACATAAAAATGAAAAATTTAGCCGGACAATAATGATTATTTAATATTAATGTCCAATAAAATTTAATCAGACAATAATAAGTTTTTCAACTCTAAGTACTCCAAACTTTAGGCACTTTAAGTACTTTTTTTCTATTTGTATTGGGTAATGCGCAGCGTATTTGCCTTCCCTCTTTCTTTAACTGGCATGGAGGTTATGTTTATAGCAAAATCACCTTCATTTAAATAGCCTCTCTCGTGCGCCATTCTATTGATATCCTCAATGGTTTCATCAGTGCTTACAAATCGGTCGTAAAACACTCCTTTAACACCCCATAATAAATTGAGCATCGCTAATATTCTTCTGTTTGAAGAAAATACCAAAATATTGGATTTTGGTCTCCAAGAAGAAGTATGAAAAGCAGTATATCCTGAATCTGTTAATGTTGTAATCACTTCCGCAGAAATAGTATTGGCAATTATCACAGCCTGATGGCATATAATTTTTGTGATATAACGATCATTAACACATTGTATAGATTGATCGGGAATTGAAATCATTGGAGAGTTTTCAACACTTTCAATAATTCTGCGCATTTGTTTTATCACTTCCAAAGGAAATGCACCTACAGAAGTTTCTCCAGATAACATTACGGCATCGGCACCATCCATAATTGAATTGGCGACATCGTTTACCTCGGCTCTTGTTGGCACTTGATTGGTTATCATCGTTTCCATCATTTGGGTGGCAATAATCACTGGAATATGTGCTCTTTTGGCTTTTAGCACCAAACGTTTTTGAATTAAAGGAACTTCTTCCATTGGAACTTCAACGCCCAAATCTCCTCGAGCAACCATTAATCCGTCACAGTAAGGTGTTATTTTATCAATGTTTGCAACCGCTTCTGGTTTTTCAATTTTTGCAATAATCGGAATTTTATGTGATGAGTTTGCCGTTATTAAATCTCTTAGCTGAATTAAATCATCAGCGGTTCTTACAAAAGAAAGGGCAATCCAGTCGGCTTCCATTTTAATGGAAAACAACGCATCTTTAATATCCTTTTTTGTAAGAGCGGGTAAGGAGATTTTTGTTTTGGGTAAGTTTACGCCTTTTTTGGACTTTAAATAACCGCCACGCAAAACTTTAGTGGAAACTTCCTTATCTCCGTCTGTAGCGGTAACTTCAAATAATAATTTACCGTCATCAACTAAAATATGCTCGCCAACCTGTACATCTTTCGGAAATCTTTTATAGGTCATAAATGCCTTTTCTTGAGTTCCTTCACATTTTACCGTAGTAAAGGTAAAAGGGTCTCCAATTCTTAAAAATACGCCTTCGGCCATAACACCCACTCGTAATTTGGGTCCTTGTAAATCGGCTAAAACCGCCACATGAAAACCGCGACGCACATTAATTTCTCTAATTATTTTAATTTTTTCTTCAACATCTGCGTTGTCGGCATGTGAAAAATTAATCCGAAATACATTTACGCCGGCTTCCATCATGTTTTCTATAATTTCTGCGGTGTCGCAAGCGGGTCCAAGCGTTGCAACAATTTTTGTTCGTTTTCTATTGTTTGCCATAATTAAAATATGAGATTTTCTTTCGATTTTAAGGTTGTTGTTTCTATCGAATATGAGGTTATTATTTGGTTTATTTTATTTAGCTCAATGACTAAATTTTGAATAAAACCTTCTTTATTGCATCCTTCAATTTTCAAAAAAAAGTCAACTTTCTTTTTTTCGGGAATTAAATAGGAAGTAGTGCTGTAATTTCCACCGAATAGGCCTTCTTTGTATTGGTTATCAACAAGCGCAATATGTTTGTTATTAATTAAATAGTAATTGATAAAATTTAATTCGTCTTTATATTCAAACAAAGGAAATTCAGCAGTTGAGTCCTGAAAATCTAAATAATCTTTGTATCGCGCCAGTTTAAATTTTAAATGGTTGTTTAAAAGATAAGCCAATCGATAGTCTTCTTCAGTTGAATGAATGCCAATTAATAAATAATCATCTTCTAAATCAAACGATAATAGTTGCATAAAAAGAAAGAAATTTTAGTTTAGCAAAAATACCATTGTTAAATTACAGTAACTAATAATATTACGAAATCGTATTCGTGAGTTTAATTAGCCTGATGTAATTTCGTTTTGTAAAGCATAATACGCTCTTTTTGCAGCAACTTCTTCGGCTTTTTTCTTTGAAGTTGCTCTTCCTTTGGCGATAAGTTCCCCATCTACAAAAAGTTTTACACTAAATTGTTTAACGGAATCATTTCCAGAATCTTCATACACTTCAAAAACCAATTCTTTCTTTTTCTTTTGACACCATTCTATAAATAAACTCTTATAACTGGTAATTTTTCCTTCAAGTTTCAAGATATCAACAACATAAGGAGCAATTACTCTTTTATAAATAAATTTTTGACAGTATGCGTATCCTCTGTCTAAATAAATAGCTCCTACCAAGGCTTCAAAAATATTTCCGTGAACATTTTCTCCAAAGTTTGAAAGAATCACGTTGCTTCTTATAAAACGCAATAAATCTAGATCTTTCCCGAGTTCGTTTAAATGCTCTCTACTAACAATTTTAGACCGCATTTGGGTCAAATAACCCTCATCGCCTGAAGGAACTGCATGAAATAAATGTGCTGCAATAATTGCGCTGAGCATAGCATCGCCTAAAAACTCCAGACGTTCGTAATTTATAGGAAATCCAGTTTTTTTGTCAATCACTCTAATGGAACGATGAACGAAGGCTTTTTGGTAATGGGATATGTTTTTAGGTTTAAATCCTAATATTTTACTTAAATCAGTATAAAAGACATCCTCACTTTTAGGACGAGAAGTAATTATTTTTCGAATGAAACCCATTCAGTATTGCTGTTAATCAAGTTTTTTAAAGAGTATGCAAGCATTGTGCCCTCCAAATCCAAAAGTGTTGCTCATGGCTACTGAAACATTTCGTTTTTGTGCTTTGTTGAATGTAAAGTTTAATTTACTGTCAATTTGGTCATCATCTGTAAAATGATTGATGGTAGGTGGCACAATTCCGTATTTTATTGCCAAGATTGAAGCAATTGCTTCAACAGCACCAGCAGCACCCAATAAATGACCAGTCATTGACTTGGTTGAATTGATATTTATGGTATATGCATGTTCGCCAAAAACTTCTAAAATTGCTTTTGTTTCTGCAATATCGCCAAGTGGGGTTGAGGTTCCATGCATATTTATGGCATCAACATCATTTGGCTTTAGACCTGCGTCTCTTAAGCAGTTTAACATTACATTTTTTGCACCTAAGCCTTCTGGATGCGGTGCGGTAATATGATAAGCATCAGCAGATAAGCCTCCGCCTACAAGTTCAGCATAAATTTTTGCGCCTCTTGCTTTTGCATGTTCGTATTCTTCCAAAATAAGTGCGCCAGCTCCTTCTCCTGAAACAAAGCCATCTCTGTCTTTGTCGAAAGGTCTTGAGGCAGTTGACGGATCGTCATTTCTTGTTGAAAGCGCTTGTAAAGCATTAAAACCACCAATTCCTGCAATGGTAATTGTAGCTTCGGAGCCACCAGAAACCATCACATCTGCATGGCCCAATCGAATATAATTTAACGCGTCAATTATTGCGTTTGATGATGATGCGCAGGCAGATACCGTTGCAAAATTTGGACCTCTAAAGCCATATCTGATAGAAATTTGGCCTGGTGCGATGTCCGCAATCATTTTAGGAATAAAAAAAGGATTGAATCTTGGTGTGCCATCTCCTTCGGCATAACTTAAAACTTCATTTTGAAAAGTTTCTAGTCCGCCAATTCCTGCGCCCCAAATAACACCAACTCTATCTTTATCTACTTTTTCTAAATTTAATTTTGAATCTACAATGGCTTCATCAGCAGCAACCATGGCATACTGGGTAAATCTGTCCATTTTACGAGCCTCTTTTCTGTCAAAAAACTGCGTAATATCAAAATTTTTGAGTTCACAGGCAAAACGAGTTTTGAACTTGGTTGCATCAAAATAGGTTATTGGAGCAGCCCCGCTAACACCGTTAACAAGACCGTTCCAAAAATCTTCAATATTATTGCCTATCGGTGTTAATGCACCAAGTCCAGTTACGACAACTCGTTTAATCTCCATATTTTAAAACTACTTTTTTGCGGCTTCTATGTAGCTAATTGCTTGACCTACAGTGCCGATGTTTTCGGCTTGATCGTCTGGAATTTGAATGTCAAATTCCTTTTCGAATTCCATTATTAACTCAACACTATCAAGTGAGTCCGCTCCTAAATCGTTAGTAAAGCTAGCTTCTGATGTTAC
>JAQVGD010000207.1 GCA_028696945.1 Lutibacter sp. | reverse complement strand
TGAATATCGGCTGTCCGAAAAAAATTGTACTTTTGCCCATAGCTGAATTTTTGGTTATAGATTAATTCTGCTATATACGAAAAATCCCTCAATTATTGAGGGATTTTTTATCGGACACTAATAATATAAAATCATAAATTAATAAAGGCACACATAAAATATTATGGTAATTCCCACAATTTATTTTCAGTTCAATTAATCATAATTTAAATTGGTTTTTGAAAAATAACTTACTTTTTTAAGTGAGAGAGTATTAAATTTGTTATTTTTAGTAAATTAACCTGTTAAAAAGTGAAGAAACCCAGAGAAATAAAGATTGAACCAAAAGCTAAAAATTTCCTAAAACCATTGGGATTCTTTGTTTTTGGACTTATTATAACAGCTATTTTAGCTTCTTATGCCAAGAAAGATGATGATGAGCATAATAAACAGCGACTCGAAATAGGTGCTGTTGATATGCAAATAAGAATTCAAAGCATGCTTAATGCTCAGGTGCAATTTTCACGAAGTGCTGCCTCCTTTTTTATGTCTTCTGATTCAGTTACCAGAGATGACTGGAAACAGTTTGTTGAAAAAAGTAAAATTACTAAATATCTTAACGGTTTTCAAGGGATTGCCTATATAATGATTGTACCTAATAACCAACGAGAAGCTCATATACAGCATTTTAAAGAAATAGTATCTAATGACTATACTATTTTTCCAACCAGTGTTGAAGAAGTATATACGCCTATTGTTTATATTGAACCATTACAGGACACAAATATTAAGGCTTTAGGGTTTAACGTAAGTACGAATCCTCGTATGCGAAAAGCAATAGAAAAAGCTAGGGATTCCAATAAATCGATGCTAACCGATAGGGTAACTCTTATTCAGGAAGGCATTAAGGAAACTGATACTGGGTTTGTAATGTATTCACCTATTTATAAGAAGAATTCCCCTATAAATACTGTTGAAGAACGAAGAGTCGCCATTAAAGGCTGGACAGCCAGCTCTTTTAGGATGGTAAACTTTATGAAGGATTTGTATAATCAACCTAATTCCGAGGAACACAACCAACTTTATTTAAAAGTATATGATGGTGATAGTATTTCAAAAGAATCTCTTTTGTATGATAATAAAAATACCCTAAATGAAAATAGTGTTGAATTAACATCAAACACTTTATTGTTACCTATTGAATTGAACGGAAAAAAATGGACTTTACAATTTACGCAAGCAAAAATAACGCAGACTTTTGTTAGTATGCCATTTATTGTGTTGGTAGGTGGAATTGCGATTAGTTTGTTGTCTAGTTTATTAATTTTCTTTTTAATTAATACCGCAACATTTGCAAAACAGATGGCTAAAAAATTAACAATAGATTTATTGGATAAAAATAAGGAATTAGTTACCATAAACGAACTTTTAAAAGAAAGCCATTCTGAACTAGAAATTGCTAAGGAAAAAGCAGAAGTAAGCAATCGGTTAAAATCTGCATTTCTAGCCAATATGAGTCATGAAATTCGAACGCCAATGAATGCTATTATTGGCTTTTCTGAACTATTAGAGCAGTCGGAATTGGCAGGTGAAAAGCAGGGGAAATATCTAGAAATCATTAAGAAAAGTGGAGGAAGGTTGCTTACTGTTATCAATGACATCATCGATATTTCAAAAATAGAGGCAGGTCAAGAGGAAGTTCTTATATCAGAGGTTAATATTGCGGAAAAAATAAAAGAGGTTCATGCTTTTTTCGATTCTGAAGCGACAAGAAAAGGAATATCCTTAATTATTAATAATTCATTGTCAAATAATGAATCCATTATTAAGACAGACAGCCATAAAATATACGCAATTCTTGTTAATCTGGTCAAAAATGCAATTAAGTATTGTGATGAAGGAACAGTTGAAATTGGTGTTCAAAAGAAAGGATTAAACCTTGAGTTTTATGTAAAAGACACGGGTATTGGGATTGATAAGAATAGACAAAATGCTATTTTTGACCGTTTTGTTCAGGCTGATATTGAGGATGTAAAAGCGTTGCAAGGGGCAGGTTTGGGCTTGTCCATTTCTAAAGCTTATATAGAAATGCTTGGAGGTGAAATTTGGGTTGAAAGTGAACAAGGAAAGGGTGCTACTTTTTATTTTACTATTCCTGCTAAAATTGAAGTTGTAGAAGATGAGGTAAGTGGTCAAAATGTAATAAGCAAGACTGATAACTCAATAAACAAACTTAAAATACTTGTTGTTGAAGATGATGAAAGTTCTGAAATTTTTATTTCACATGTAATTGAGAAATTAAGCAAAGAAATTCTTATAGCCAGAAATGGTGCCGAAGCAGTTGAAATTTGCCGTAATAACCCAGATATCGATTTGGTGCTTATGGATGTTAAAATGCCTATGATGGATGGGTATGAGACCACAACAATTATAAGGCAATTTAATAAAGATGTAATTATTATTGCTCAAACGGCCTTTGCTTTTTTAGGCAATAAAGAGAAGTTAATAGCAGTTGGCTGCAATGATTATATTACAAAACCAATTGATAAGGATGAACTAATTGAGATGATAGAAAAATACATAAGTAAATTAAATTCCAATTAATTAAGATGCTTTAATCAGTTTTTATTGAGGATATTTTAATTCAAAACTTTCCTCTTTAAGCTTTTTTTAATGGAAGCGTAAGTTTTTTCATATCCCTTAATCATTTGGATGATATTATCAAATCAAAAATAACGAAAATTTATATTTTTATGTACTACCTATCTTCATTCTTTAACTATAAAAAGCATACAATTTTACGACATCATTTTTATTATTAGTGGATGTCTTAAATTTCTCATAAAATCTGATTATCAATAAATTAAAAAGTATTTCTGTCAGTATATGTTATATTTATTGAACTATAAATATTAAATATCAAGGAAATTTAATGCAGTGCGCTATATTGTTTAAATTTACTCTATAAAAGTTAATTGGAAATTCTTTAATGTCATTACCAATCTAAAAGAATTAACACATTTTAGGGAGGTACTTAATTTTTAAGACCTTAATTTGGTTTCTTTATAGAAATACCTAAAATTATTCAATTACAGCATTATTTAAAATAACAAAGTATGGAATTAGTACAAAAAGCACTAGAATTTGAGCAACGTAAAATAATATTAAAATCTACCAATGATCGTATTTTGGCTTCAAGGGAAGTAAAATCATTAATTTTAGCTTTAAATGAAGTTTACAAGGAAACCAAAGACCCTGAATTAATGGATTTGATGAAAAGGTTGACGGTTATCAAACAGAAAGTAGAGAAAAGGTTAAAGTTGAGGTTAACAGTTTAAAAGTTGAAGTCCATAGCAATTGTAACCATTATATTTGGTCTGTTTTTCGGAACATCCACAGTTCAAAATTCAGGATTAATGAAATTGAAATCGTCTATTTATGATATTTCTATTACCGATTTATCTGGTAAAAAAATAGATTTATCTAAATTTAAAGGGAAAAAAATACTGATTGTAAATACAGCATCGGAGTGCGGATTTACAAAACAATATGCCGATTTACAAAAATTACATGAAAAGTATCAAGATAAGTTGGTAGTTATCGGTGTGCCTTGTAACCAGTTTGGCGGACAAGAACCCGGAAATGCACAAGAAATTCAAACTTTTTGCCAGGTAAATTATGGGGTTACCTTTTTAATGACCGAAAAAGTTGATGTAAAAGGGGAGAACCAGCATCCATTATACAAATGGCTTACAAAAAAGGAGTTGAATGGCGTTAAAAGCAGTTCGGTAAAATGGAATTTCCAGAAATATTTGATTGATGAACAAGGAAATTTTATCGATTATTATTTTTCTTTAACAAATCCTATGAGCAGTAAAATCACAAAACAACTCTAATAAATTATTTTAAATTAAAACCGTTTAAATATTGGTCAAGACTCATTTTCTTGTGCCTTGTATAGATAAATATTTGGAACGGAGGTATTTAAAAAGAGAATAATTTGATATTGTCTTTTAAAAATTATTGTATTATATGTTGTAGGGCAAAATAGATAAGATTATGAAAGAGATTGGTTGAATTGGAAAATTATCACTTAACAAGAAAACAGGCTTTTAAGAGTCTATTTTAGGCAAATATCAGTAATAATTTAAATTTTATCTTTAATTTTGGGGGCTTAATTCGGCTCCTAGCTCAGCTGGCAGAGCATCTGACTCTTAATCAGGAGGTCGTGGGTTCGAAACCCACGGGGCCGACATTGTAATATAAAGGCTTTACAGAAATGTGAGGTCTTTTTTTATTTCTTGCAAATACAACTGTATTTAACCCTAATTTACGAGATTAAAGATATATAAACATTATTGTTCGATAAAATCGCTAATGGTTGGAACAGTTTAACCGAAATCAGCGGCACGATTACTTCAAAATAGCCATTTTAACCATATTGTAATATTCCTCAAAATAATTAATTTTATTCTCATCTACTTATTATATTATATAATTAAACAATTAAAATTATTGTTGTCCGATAAAACTTAAAAATAAGAAAAATAGTGCTTCAATCCCAATAAATAGGTTGTTTTATCTTGAAAACTGAAAAGTAAGCCCCTGCTTTTTATTGATTTTATTTAAAGCT
>JAQVGD010000206.1 GCA_028696945.1 Lutibacter sp. | reverse complement strand
AACTAAATGGGAAACTTTCACAGGGCATAATGCTAAAAAATATATTACTTTATCAAATGATAATATTGATGTTTTTTTTCATACTCCCAACAAGACATTAATGTACATAGTTCATATTCCTGATAATAATTCTTTAAAAAATTCAAATGAATATAGGAATTATTATAAAGACTTAGATTTTCAATTAAAATTATCTTCTATTTCATTTAACCCTTATGGAGATTCTATAATCGTAAATAACTATGAATTATTTAGAGAAAAAGTATATCATACAATAAATGCACGATAAACCATAAAATGAATGATTGAGTCTTATTTTCTAATTAATTAATATAGCCTCTAAATAATTAAAAATGTAGCTTACCTTTTTGTCTCAAATAAGTTTGCAAGTCCACGTATGTTTTTTTTTATTATTGATATTTTCGAGCTATTTTTGTATCATAAAAAGAATAATATGAAAATTGTTTCGCTTTTCTCTGGTGCTGGTGGTTTAGACCTTGGATTTTCAAATGCAGGTTATGATATTATATGGGCTAACGAATTTGACAAGGAAATATGGGAAACATATCGTAAAAATCATAAAAATACTTTTTTAGATACACGGAGTATAACAGAAATCAAGGATAATGAGGTACCCGATTGCGAAGGCATTATCGGAGGACCTCCATGTCAAAGTTGGAGTGAAGCAGGTAGTTTAAGAGGTATAAACGATAAAAGAGGTCAACTTTTTTTTGAATTCATTAGAATTCTTAAAGCTAAACAGCCACTTTTTTTCTTAGCTGAAAATGTTTCAGGTATGTTAGCAAAAAGACACTCGCAGGCTCTTAATTATATAAAAGAGATGTTTTCTAACGCTGGGATTGGATATGAATTGTCATTTCAAATGCTAAATGCCAAAGACTACAATGTTCCACAAGATAGAAAGAGAATCTTTTTTATTGGCATTAGAAAAGATTTAGGTTTCAAGTTTATTTTCCCAAAACCAAGTAATACGAATTTAACTCTTAAAGATGTTATTTACGATTTAAGAAACAATGCCGTCAAAGCCGAAGATAAAAATTATGCATCTCAAAAAACAATAATACCTAATCATGAGTATATGAATGGTGGATTTTCACCTATATTTATGTCAAGAAATAGAGTAAGAGGATGGGATGAACAATCATTTACTATTCAAGCTAGTGGAAGGCAGGCTCCCTTGCATCCTCAAGCTCCTCCTATGGAATTGGTTGAGAAAGATGTGAGAAAATTTGCCGAGGGGAAAGAACATTTATACAGAAGACTAAGTGTTAGGGAATGTGCTAGAATACAAACGTTTCCAGATGACTTCATTTTTTATTATGATAAAGTTGCAGCTGGATATAAAATGGTAGGAAATGCAGTTCCAGTTAATTTAGCCTATATTTTAGCAGTATCAATAAAAAACCAGTTTAAAGAAAAATATAAATTGATAGAAAATAATTTTATAAAACAATGAAAAACATTTTAAATGCAATATTAAATATAATTAATCGATCAGTTCGTACTTCAACTTATCATCAATCTTCATATAATAACCGTATAAATGCTGTTGGTAGTGCTTTAGAAGAGTATATGAAGGATGCTTTTTCTGATACATTTGATGAAGTTGATATAAACACTAAAAATAGAATTTATAATGATAATTTCTCATGGCTGGGTAATCAAAACAATCCTCCTGATTTTATATTAAAAGGTGGTGATGCCATTGAAGTAAAAAAAATTAATTCCCTAAATGCAGATCTTGCATTAAATAGTTCGTACCCAAAAGCAAAGTTGTACTCTGATGATCCGATGATTACAGTTGGTTGTAGAGATTGTGAAGTTTGGGACGTAAAGGATTTAATTTATTGCATTGGATCATTTAAAGATACAACTTTACGTTCATTATGGATGATTTATGGTTCAATATATGCTGCAGATAAGTCGGTTTATGAACGTATAAAAAATACTATTAATAATGGTATTAATTCCATACCTGATGTGGAATTTGGTGAAACTAAGGAACTAGGAAGAGTTAACAGAGTCGATCCACTAGGAATTACTAATCTAAGAATTAGGGGTATGTGGAGTATTCAAAATCCAAGGAAAGTGTTTGATTACATAGTTGATGATAATAAAGATGCAGAATTTGAACTTGTTTCGATAATACCAACGACCAAATATTTAGATTTTGATAGTGCTGATAGAAAACTAATTGAAGGTTTAGATATAAGCGGTTTTTCTATCACTGATACACTTGTAAGAGATCCAAATAATCCCGCAAATATGATAGAATCAAAACTTATAAAGTATTTGATTTAGCATTTTTGAATGTCTTTTATAAAGTTATTTCTAAGGCTTATTTTTCAGCATCATCAACTTATACCTTTCTCTTACTTCCGGACTCCTCTTATTAGCCCTTATTGCTCTCCATCTCGCTTGTATCGTGAAGAAAACAATTAACAGAACGCTTACTATTATTACAATTGCTGAAATTGTATGAATTGTACTTATACTCATGAAATCGGATATAGGGTTATTGTAATTGTATCGCTGTAATCTTTCCAATCCTCAATCGTTGCATCTATTTCCTCTACCTCCTCTTCCTCATTTTCGAATTCTACTAATTTATACTGATCACACGAGGTAATAGTTGTAATAAATAAAAGAACAATTGAAAATATTATACCTCTTGATTTCTTTTTTAGATTGATACTCATAGTGTTAAGTTTTACATTTCTCAAAGTTAATGTTTATATTCTTATTTATCAAATCTTATCGTTTATATCTTAAATATGTAGAGTCAACCAGTTGATATTCCGATGATACCCACTCGGTGATTCCGGCGATATCCACCCACTGGTTGAAACTATCAATTTGACAAAGTTATCTTTTTTTTCTTAAACTATCTCCTTGTAATTCTATTCTGTGTGAAGTATGGTTCATTCTATCCATAAACGCATCAGCAATAGTTTCATCAGAAAACAGGTCGAACCAGTTTGCCGAATAGATAACATAATACCTACACAAACATCTTTTTTAAAACCTTTTCAAAAGTGTTCAGCTTACGTTCCGTAACTAACATCGACTTTATATTAATTGTTCACTAAATTAATTCTTCCGACAGCCCTAAAACCCATTTCCAAACATACAATGTTTTTGTTTTGTGCGCAAAACAAAAAAAGCCTATTCTTATTTTGTGCGTAAAATGAAGATGAATTGTTCACTAAAGTGTTTCATCCAATGATACCGTTTGAAAAACCATATAAAACTTACCGAGAGTGTTGCACTTCTAAGTTGAACTTAGTTCCCAAACTTTCTGGCTAAGGCAATACTCATAACATGCATTACACATAGTTCAAAGTTAGCTATTCTGCTTCAACTATCGATTCATTTGGCGGAATAAATTTTGCAGATTCACAAATTTTGGGGAAAAGAGACGTAACCGTCGATAAAAAACGAATAAAATTCCTCGAAATAGACCTAAAAATCGAAATTTTTCAAACCAATTTTTTCACCCGCGGATTTTAGGAATAATTAAAAACAATTGATAGCTTAAATCCCGAACCGGTCTTTTTGTTTTCGGCTTGCAGTCTTCTTGTTTTCTGCTAAATTTGTAATTTTTTAAATTAATTGCCGTTTCTGTGTTTTTTATCGGATTTCGATGGAGCTTCTTCGCTCTTCCTTCGCTTCATGCTTGCTCCTAAGGGGGGACGAGTGCACCGGATTTGGTGGGGTGGGGGTAGGGCTTTTCTGCGTATTTGACGTATATGAAGCGGGATTCACGTGCGTTGACGGTGCGGAATCGAAGCGGACTTGGTGCAGCCTTGGAGCGGACTTGGTACGGACTTGGTGCGGAGAAGGTGGAAGGCGATAAGTGTAGGAATGCAGAGAGAGCCGGGAGTGAAAGAAAAACAAAAGAAGTGTAGGAAGTGTAGGAAAGTGTAGGAAAGTTTGATGGGGAGCGGGTTTCGGGGGTGTAGGAAAGCGTAGGAAAGTGTAGGAAAGTGTAGGATTTGGGGTTAAAAGCGAAGCAAAAGCGGTTAAATGAAGGCAGTAGAGGGCGAAAAAGCAAGGGCGGCGAAAGAAGCGAAAGAAGCGGAAAAAGTGGAAGAACCGACGGCAGTGTAGCGAAAGCGGATGAGCGGTGGCAGTGTGGTGAGTGAGGGAGAGGTTGACGACGAAAAGGCAGGCGGATGAGCAGCGGCAGTGTGGTGAGTGGAGGGAGAAGTTGACGGCGAAAAAGCGAAAAAAGCGAAAAAAGTGGCGAAAGCGGGCAGGCGAGTCGGCGGAGGAATGCAAGTTGAGGCAGGACGAAGAATAAGAAACCGATTGCAAATCAATGACATAAATGGTAGGTATCTTTGCTGTCGGTTAAGGTGGAAACCGGGCAGGGGTCGAGACCATGGGAGGGGCTGCTGTCGTGGATCGATGCCGAGACCAACTAAAAATTTATGTTTAACGT
Source organism: Lutibacter sp. (assembly GCA_028696945.1). Taxonomy (GTDB): domain Bacteria; phylum Bacteroidota; class Bacteroidia; order Flavobacteriales; family Flavobacteriaceae; genus Lutibacter. The sequence continues at coordinate 174 of JAQVGD010000206.1, read as the reverse complement.
TTTTAATTATTTTCAATTATGGGAACCATTAAGAAAGGAATCCTGGGCGGTTTTTCCGGTAAGGTGGGATCGGTAGTCGGTAGTACCTGGAATGGTATTTCCTACATGCGTTCGCTGCCTGCGAGCGTGAAAAATCCGCGTACGGAGAAGCAAATGAGCCAACGCTCCAAATTT
>JAQVGD010000205.1 GCA_028696945.1 Lutibacter sp. | reverse complement strand
ACCAAGTTTTTTCTCTAAATCGTAATAATCCATAAATATGAGCGCACGTTGGTAGCCGTCAATAATTTTATGAAGTTCGCTCTCCAAATTTTGTTCATTAAAATCGTCCTGAATCAATTCCTTTACCACTTCTTTGTCCATAATAAGATTTACCAGTGAAATAAATTTCAATTTTACCAAACGCTTGCCAATTTGGTAAGAGACATTGCTGGTTTTATAGCAAACAATTTGCGGAATTTTAAACAAGGCCGTTTCTAGAGTTGCCGTACCGGAAGTTACCAAAGCGGCATAGGAAACAGACAATAAATCGTATGTTTTGTTAGGTACAAATTTCACATTGTCTTTGGTAATAAACTGCTGGTAAAACTCAAAATCCTGACCTGGCGCACCGCCAATCACAAATTGAAAATCGGGAAATTTATCGGCGATATTTAACATGACCGAAAGCATTTTTTTAATTTCCTGCTTTCTGCTTCCAGGCAATATGGCAACAATTGGTTTTTTGGACAATTGATGTGCTTCTCTAAACGTATTTTCATCAACTTGTTTTCTGTTGGAAATAGCATCAATTAAAGGATGCCCAACAAAATGAACAGGAAAATTGTGTTTTTTCTCGTAAAAATCCTTTTCAAAAGGTAAAATCACATACATTTCATCCACATCTCGTTTGATAATTTTAATGCGATTTTCTTTCCATGCCCAAATTTGGGGCGAAATATAATAATGGACTTTAATTCCCTCTTTTTTGGCAAATTCAGCAATTCGCATATTAAAACCGGGGTAATCTATCAAGATTAAAACATCGGGTTTAAATCTTAAAAGATCCCTTTTGCACAGCTTTATATTTTTAAAAATTTCATTTAAGTTCAAAATAACTTCAGCAAAACCCATAAATGCCAATTCACGGTAATGTTTTACCAAAGTACCACCAACTTGTTGCATTAAATCGCCTCCCCAAAATTTAATTTCAGCAGCTGGATCTTTTTCCATCAATGCTTTCATTAAATTGGAGCCATGCAAATCTCCCGAAGCCTCGCCAGCGATAATATAATACTTCATGTGGTGTTTACGTATTAAATAATGTTAACAATAAAACGATAAATGCAATTAAAAAAGTTTCCATTAAAACGCCTCTTGCTCTATACATCTGCTTCTTTTTTAGAAATACAAAAAATACAAAAAAGTTTGCAATAGCACCTAATACCAAAACTTTGCCTTCTAGATTGCCTTCTTTTATAAGTTCCAAACTTTGGTAAAAATCTAAGGGCGAAAAAAATTCAATAAACAAAAAACAACCAAAAGAAGTTGCCACTAAAGCAACCAAAAAACCTATAAGCATTTCCTTTTTCATAACATAAATATAAGAATTTCAGTGCAAAAATTACAAATTCCAGTTGTTTAATTGTTGTAAAAAATGATGCGCTGTTAAATCGAACTGAACGGGAACAACGGAAACGTAATTATTTGCCAGTGCCCACTCATCGGTATCTTCACCTTTATCTTTATTCACAAATTTCCCAGTAAGCCAATAATAGGTTTTTCCTTGCGGATTGGTTCGTTTGTCAAATTCTTCCACCCAATTTGCACGTGCCTGACGGCTTATTTTAACGCCGTTAAATGTTTCACTTTTAGGGAAATTAACATTGAGCACAACACCATCTGGCAATCCATTTTCCAAAACACTCAAGGCAATTTTTTTGATGTATGCCTTTAAGGGTTCAAAATTGGCATTCCAAGAATAATCGAGCAATGAAAAACCAATGGCCGGAATCCCTTCAACGCCAGCTTCCACAGCGGCACTCATAGTACCGGAATAAATAACATTAATGGAGGAATTTGATCCATGATTTATTCCTGAAACACATAAATCTGGTCTTCTGTCTAAAATTTCGCTAACGGCCAACTTTACACAATCGGCAGGTGTTCCAGACGATTGGTACTCTTTTTGGGGTCCGTCATCAATTTTTATTTCATCACAATATAAAGTTTCATTAACGGTAATTGCATGTCCCATACCGCTTTGCGGGCTGTCAGGTGCAATGACCACCACTTCACCAATTTCATTCATCACAGAAATTAAGATTCTAATTCCCGGAGCTGTAATTCCATCATCATTGGTGACTAATATTAAAGGTTTTTTATGCATCATAATTCAATTAAATGGCAAATTTAGACTATTTTATCTGCTTACAATATATTAAAATTTAACATTTTACAAAGTAAAATTAAACTATTATTTCGGTATTATTGCGTTAGTCAAAATAGAACATAACCTAAAAAATAGGCAAGACATGGTAATTGACATTTTGGCTTATTCGTTAAAATAGTGATAAAGTGTTTGAAATCTTCAGATGAATCTTTAAAAAAAGGTTAATTTAGACGTCTAGCTAAAAAATTGGCACTATTTTAGTGGTTGCATAAAAACATATATAACAAATATTGATTCGAAAGATGATGATTAGAAAATTCAAATTTTTACTGCCTTTGTTCTTTGTTTTAAGCTTACTCTTTAGCTTTCCATCAAAAGCAAACAACGACCCAAAAGATAAAGTTTTATTAACTATCTTAAAATATGTGTTGGTACAGGGACATTACGAACCCCAACAAATTGATGATGCTTTTTCGATAAAAGTTTACGATGAGTTTTTGGAAAGATTAGATCCTTCTAAAAGGTATTTTTTACAGTCTGATATTGATGAATTTTCAGCTTATAAAACCAAGATTGATGACCAAATCAACAATGAAGATTTAACTTTTTTCTTTTTGGTTTATGATCGTTTTGTGCAACGCACCGAAGAATCCAAAACCTATTACAAAGAAATTTTAGCGAATCCATTTAATTTTGAAATTACTGGTGAAACATTAAACATAGATGCTGAAACCACCCCGTATTCTAAAACTAAAAATGAGTTGGTAAACCTTTGGAACAAGCAATTAAAATATAATGCACTTACCCGTTTGTACGACAAAATAAGTAATGAGGATGACAAATACAAAACGGACAGCACTTACGTTAAAAAGCCTATAGAAAAACTTGAAATTGAAGCACGTGAAGCTACACTAAGCAGCATGAACGATCTTTATGAAAGAATTGATGAGCTAACTTATTCCGATTGGTTCACTACTTATGTAAATTGCATTGCCGAAACATTTGATCCACATACCACCTATTTTGACCCAAGTATAAAAAAACAGTTTGATATTTCCATGGCTGGCAAATTAGAAGGTATTGGAGCGCGACTTCAAAAGAAAAATGATTATACCAGGGTTGACGAATTGATATCTGGCGGTCCTGCTTGGAAATCGGGAGAACTGGAAGTTGGAGATTTCATTTTAAAAGTAGCGCAAGGAAATGGAGCACCTTTAGATATTGTGGGCATGCGATTAGACCATGCAATTGAATTTATTAAAGGTAAAAAAGGTACTGAAGTAAGATTAACAATCAAAAAAATAGATGGTACAATCAAAGTCATTTCCATTATTAGAGACATTGTTGAACTAGATGAGACATTTGTAAAATCGAGTATCATAAAAAAAGACGGACGAACTTTCGGGGTGATTGATTTACCTAAGTTTTATATTGATTTTGATGAAAAAAACTTCAGAAACTCCGCCACAGATATGGCTCAGGAAATTGAACGCCTAAAAAAAGAAAATGTTGAAGGGATTTTGTTGGATTTAAGAAATAATGGTGGTGGCTCCCTTCAAACTGCCATAGAAATTAGCGGATTATTTATAAATAAAGGTCCCATTGTTCAAGTAAAATATAGAGACAGAAAACCCGATGTTAAAAACGACAAAGACCCTAAAATTCAGTGGAACGGTCCTTTGGTGGTTTTGGTAAATGAATTGTCGGCATCTGCATCAGAAATTTTTGCCGCGGCGATGCAAGATTACCATAGAGCCATAATTATAGGCGGAAAACAAACATTTGGAAAAGGAACTGTTCAAAGTGTTTTGGACTTAAACAAATATCATAATTTAAATGAAGATTTAGGTGCACTAAAAATTACCATTCAAAAATTCTATAGAATTAATGGCGGCTCAACGCAAATGGAAGGCGTGCATTCTGATATTATATTGCCAAATAGATACAGTTATATGGAAATTGGGGAACGCGATATGAAAAATGCGCTGAAATTCGACAAAGTTGCGCCAGCAAATTATGCGATTTGGAACAATTATGAAAATTACGATTTGGCAATCAACAATAGCAAAAAACGAATTGAAAATAATAAATATTTCAAATTAATAGACGAGAATGCAAAGTGGCTGAAAAATACACAGGATGAAAGTTTGGTGTATTTAAACCTTGAAGATTATAAAAAGGATTTGGAAAGTCATAAAAATGAATCACTAAAATATAAAGAAATTAGTGAATACAACTCTAATTTAACCTATACATCACCCTTTTATGAAAAGCCTCTGTTGGAAGCCGATAAAGATTTGGCTGAAAAACGAGAAGCTTGGCATACAAATTTGAAAAAAGATATTTATGTTGATGAAGCATTAAATGTGCTTAGCGAATTAAAAATAAAACCACAGTATAAATTGGTTAAAAATTAATTTTAAAATTATTGTTGTCCGATAAAACTTAAAAATAAGAAAAATAGTGCTTCAATCCCAATAAATAGGTTGTTTTATCTTGAAAACTGAAAAGTAAGCCCCTGCTTTTTATTGATTTTATTTAAAGCTAAA
>JAQVGD010000204.1 GCA_028696945.1 Lutibacter sp. | reverse complement strand
TCTTCTGAAATTGAATTCCCAGGTTTTATAATGTTTACCAACAACAACCCAATAGAAACAGCAATTACCGTTGTAAAGATATACAAGCCGATTGTTTTTCCGCCCATCTTAGACAGTTTTGAAATATCCTTTAAATCGGAAACTCCTTTTATAAGCGACCCCAAAATTAACGGAACTGCAATTAGCTTCAATGAGTTAATAAATATGGAACCAAATGGTTTTATCCAATCTCGCACAATTTCTTCACCTCCTTCAAACTGGGTCATTATAAGTCCAACCAAAACACCCAACACCATTCCCAATAATATTTGCCAATGCAATGCTAATTTTTTCATCAAAAAGTTTTAAAATTTTTGGAAAGATAAAAAAATTAGATGACAATAAGTAAAAAATGCGCCAATGGCGCATTTCTTTTTTAAGAATTATAATGTTTAAAACTGATAACGCAAAGAAAGGGCAATATCTAAATCGGTGTCTTTTCCATAATCGCCGATTATCCCTATTTCAGGTCTAAAATCTAACGAAATAAGTAAAGGAATGTCAAAATTATATTCAATACCAATATTTCCATCAACGTTTATAAATAGTCCATCATCCTTATCTCCAGTATAATTATTGTCGGAACTCCAAGATCCAATTCCTGCACCAAAACCAGCATACCAATTAAATCCATCATCAATATTCCAAACCCATTGATGAATTCCTGTTAACTTAAAAGCATCTGAATAATTATTGCTTCTAAAGCCCAAATCTAGTTCTAAACGAGTAGCTTGGCTCAATTCATGTTGATAAGATATTTCGGCACCAAAACCATCGTTGTCGCCCAAGCGTATCCCGAGTGCATTTCTTGCAATGTCTTGAGAGTTTGCCGTAAATATAATTCCCAACAGGAATACTGCCATAAAAATTAATTTCTTCATAATTATTATTTTTAATTTTAATTTGTTTTTAAATTATTCCAATCTTATTTTAATTTATTGCTAAAATTTAGAACGGAAAATAGCCAATATTATTTTGTCAAAAAAATAAATAGAATGAATTATTTCAATTATTTTCAACCTTTGCGATTAAATTACTATTTAAGATAAATTATGTCTCGTAAATTTTAAATATTCTTTATAAAACTAAAAAGTAAAACCAGATTTGAAATTAATCTTCATTTAAAAATATAAATGTATTTTTGCCTCGAAAATAAAAAAAATGGAAAAATTAAAACAGCGCTGGGGCTTAACTTCTAACTTTCAAGTTCTCTTAATTATTATCGTTTTTTCTGTTAATGGTTCTTTTGCTGCCTGGGTTGCCAAGCCACTTACCAATTTAATAGGTTTAGACTCAGAAACCACAAATCCTTGGTTATTTTGGCCAGTTAGAATTGTATTGATCTTTTTTATTTATCAATTTACCTTGCCGTTGGTCGGATTTTGTTTTGGACAATTTAAATTCTTTTCTGCATTTTCAAAGAAAACACTTTCAAGAATGGGTTTCAAAAGATTTTTTAAAGAAGCCTAAGCTAGTTTTCCTTTTTAATCAGGTATTTGTAAATCCACGTTAAGGTAAATGTTGGTAGAAAATCGGTTCCAAAAATACCAATTTCTTCAACAAAAGAAATGATTCCCATGCCTTTTCCCAAAATTCCACCATACATTTTATAAATTATAAAAGCTGATAAAGGTGCCCAAATAACATCTGAAAACTCTCCTATAAAAGGAATTATAAATGAAAGCATGCCAACGCCATCAAAAAGGAAGCTTAACAAGAGTAATTTATATTTTTTAGCCATCTCTAATTTATTAAATTACACTTATTTAATCACAAAATAACAATGAATTATTTTTTTAATTTATCCTTATATTTTTTGATGAATTTTTCCAATTTCGGATTGATAACTGCCACACAATAACCCTGATTTCTGTTGTTATTGTAATAATTTTGATGGTAATTTTCCGCTTCATAAAACGCATCAAAAGCAGTAACTTCTGTAACTATTTTTTTTTCAAAAACTTTGGCTTCGTTCAAAACTTTTATAAATATTTCCGCAATATCTTTTTGTTCTTCTGAATGGTAAAATATTGCTGAACGGTATTGGGTACCAATATCATAACCCTGCCTGTTCAAAGTTGTTGGGTCATGAGTAGAAAAAAACACATCCAAAATTTCCTGAAATGTGATTACTGATGGATTAAATTGAATTTGAATTGCTTCTGCATGACCTGTTTCACCAGTGGTAACTTCACTATACGATGGGTTTTTAACTTTTCCTCCAGAATATCCCGATGTTAATTTTTCTACCCCATTTAATCTTTGGAAAATGGCTTCAGTACACCAAAAACAACCGTTTGCCAAGGTGGCAATTTCTAATTTGTCTGACATTTTTGTTTTTTTTGTAATAATTGATTGTGCATAAAAGTTTGTTATTGTAAAAACAAATACAAATAATATTAACAATATTTTTTTCATTTCTTGAAGTATTTATGGACTAAGTCGAAATTATCCAAGCCTCATTACATACCACTTGGAATTAATTTTCTTGGAAACTGAACCAAACTTTCGGCACCATTTTTACCTACACTAACCACGCCAAACAGGTAGTTATCTATAACAATATTCTTCAAAGTATAATCGGTTGTTTTACCAACAAATCGGCTGTATTGCCATTGTGGTGATGTGGTATCTCTCCAGTAAATCTTATATCCGATGCTGTTTTTATCGGCCACATCATCCCATTTTAACCGTGTTGATGGTTCTACTGCGCCAGCTATCATCACATTTTTTGGTTCTAATGGTGCTGCAGCCAAAGAAGCCAATGTTAAACAGTTTACAGCGGTTAGTTTTGCCGCATATTCAAAGTTTACGCCTTCTAAAACATCACCATATTTAATACCGCTTTCAATTCTAATATCTTGGTGTTGACGGTTGTAATTTTCATGAGTTTCCATAATTCTGACACCCGTAAAACCTTCATCATTAAAAGGACGATGATGGCCTCCTCTTCCAAATCTGTCGAGCCTGTAAATCATAATTGCGTCTAAATTTGTCATATATTGTTCCGTTAACTTATCCACATAACGCGCCAACTGCCGAGAAGTTCCATCCACTTCACCTCCATAAAAACGCATACTGTTACGTTCTTTGTCAGTAGTTTGTACCGAAATGGCTTCAGAAAAAACCCTAAAAGTACTGTTGTCAATAACCCCATCAATTCCTTCAATATTGCCAATCATATCATTGTTTAAAACAGCGATAACATCCCAATTATTTTCTTTGGCATATTTTGCCATAATTTTACCGCCATACAAACCTTGTTCTTCACCCGACAAGCCCACATAAATAATGGAAACTGGAAATTTATACTTGCTTAAAACACGTGCAGCCTCAATGGTTCCTGCCAATCCGGAGGCATTGTCATTTGCGCCGGGCGAATCTGACGTAAAATTATTGGCATCAGAAACTCTGGAATCAATATCACCCGACATAATTACATAGCGGTTTGGATAGGTGGTGCCACGTTGAATTGCCATCACATTCACCACTTTGGTATCTGTAATAATTCTGCTTCCGTCAGCTTTTACCAAATCACCCAAATAGCTTACTTCCAAACAATTATTACAATTTTTTGAAACCTCATCAAAAGTGGATTTTACCCAACGGCGAGCGGCGCCAATTCCCCTGGTTTTAGAAATTGTGTCGGACAAGGTATGACGCGTTCCAAAACCAACTAATTTTATGATGTCTTTTTCTATGCGTTCCGCAGAAGGTGCCACGGCAATTTCAGATAATATTTTATCGATTTCAGATTGAGAAAATCCGGTTGTGCTTATGGCTAGAAAAAGCACAATCATTGTTAAATTTAATGTTTTCATGTTTTTATCAAATTATATTTTCATAAATGCTTTATTAAAGTTTTTTTGACTGAAACAAAAAATTTTGTAAAAATCTTAATTATAGTTCAAAAAAAACTTTTTCAAATTAAGTACTTCAAACTTTAGGCACTTTAAATACTTATTTAAATTATATATTCTCTAAGGTACTTACCACCATTTCAAGCATTTCTTCAGTAAAATCGATATGGGTAACCATTCTTAATTTACCTTGTCCCATGGAACTCAACAAAATTCCGGCTCTTTTTAAACGATCCACAAAATCTTGTTCATTAATTGAATCAATAACGTTAAAAATAACAATATTAGTTTCAATGGGTTCCACATATTTTACCAATTTACATTTTTGAAGCGCAACGCCGATGACTTGAGCCCGGGTATGGTCTATTGCTAAACGGTCTATATGATTGTCCAACGCATAAATCCCAGCAGCTGCCAAATAACCTACCTGGCGCATTGCTCCCCCAAATAATTTCCGAATCCTTAATGCTTTTTCAATTTGAAGTTTCGATCCCAGCAACACGGAGCCAACTGGTGCACCCAAACCTTTCGACAAGCAAACCGATATGGTATCGAAAACTTTACCATATTGTTTAGGCGTTTCATTTTTTGTCACCAAAGCATTAAATATGCGTGCGCCATCTAAATGATAAGCCAGATTATGCTCCAAACAAATTTGTTTAATTTTCAATAACTCTTCATAATCCCAGCAAGCTCCGCCACCTTTATTGGTGGTGTTTTCAACTACAACCAAACTAGACCAAGGCACATGAATGTCAGTTCTGCCAGAAACGGCATCAAGCAATTGTTTTGCGGTAAACATCCCGCG
>JAQVGD010000038.1 GCA_028696945.1 Lutibacter sp. | reverse complement strand
CATCAATCGCAACCACAATGCACTGACTTCCGAATTTTGCTGCCAGATCATTGATTAATAGTGGATTTTTAACTGCGGAGGAATTGATAGAAACTTTATCCGCGCCAGAATTTAAAAGAATTTCAACATCTTCAACCGAAGAAATCCCACCGCCAACCGTAAATGGAATATTAATGGTTTGTGCTACTTTTCGCACCAAATCAAGCAGTGTTTTTCTTCTTTCTTCAGTTGCTGAAATATCCAAAAAAACCAACTCGTCCGCACCTTCTTCGGAATATATTTTTGCCAATTCAACTGGATCTCCAGCATCACGCAAATTTACAAAATTTACGCCTTTTACCGTTCTGCCGTTTTTAATATCCAAACAGGGGATGATTCTTTTTGTTAAGATCTTCAAAAGTTAAAAGTTAAAAGTTAAAAGTTAAAAGTAGTCCCGTTAAAACTGAATACTTCTAAAATTGTACATTTAACTTTGAATTAAATATATATCTTTATCTCGTCATTGCGAATGAAATGAAGCAATCTGTTAATTTAAAAGATTATCTCATCACTCGTCGTAATGCCCATTATTTATTTAAAATAAAATTCTCTATTTCCTTCATACTAATTTTGTGTTCATAAATTGCTTTTCCAATAATGGTGCCTTCACAACCCATTTCAGCCAATTTAGGCAATTCTTCAAAAGTGGAAATTCCTCCAGAAGCTATGAGTTTGATGCCACTCACTTTAGCCAAAATCTTGCTGTATAAATTAAAACTCGGACCTTCCAACATTCCGTCTTTGGCGATATCTGTACAAATTACATACTGAATTCCTTTGCTTTGATAGTCTTGTATAAAGGGAATCAAATCTTCTTCGGAATCTTCCAGCCAACCGCCAACAGCTATTTTCTCATTCAATGCATCTGCGCCCAAAATAATTTTATCAGCACCATATTTTTGTAGCCAACTTTTAAAAACTTCTGGATTTTTAACTGCAATGCTTCCGCCAGTAATTTGATGTGCCCCGCTTTCAAAAGCGATTTTTAAATCGGCATCCGATTTCAATCCGCCGCCAAAATCGATTTTCAAGGTTGTTTTTGAAGCTATTTGTTCGAGAATCTTGTGATTGACAATCTTGCTCGATTTTGCACCATCCAAATCCACCAAGTGCAAATATTTAATTCCGTGCGCTTCAAACATTTTAGCCACCTCCAACGGATTTTCATTGTAGATTTTTTGTGTGCTGTAATCTCCTTTTGAAAGACGCACACATTTTCCATTTATAATATCAATTGCGGGTATGATTCTCATTATTAGTTGTTTATTCGTTTAGTTGAAAAATCGTCATTGCGAATGAAATGAAGCAATCTGCTCATTTAAAACAGATTACTTCGTCGCTACCGCTTCTCGTAATGACGCTTACTTTCATAATTCCAAAAAATTCCCCAATATCTGCTCTCCTGCCTTACTGCTTTTTTCAGGATGAAATTGCACGCCGTAAAAGTTGTCTTTTTGCAAGGCTGAAGCGTATTTTATGCCGTATTCAGTGGTTGCAATGGCTTCATCATTCATTGGAACATAAAAACTATGCACCAAATACATATATTCTTTTTCTGCAATTCCTGTAAACAGTTCTGATTTCAAATTTTCTATTTGATTCCAGCCAATTTGCGGGACTTTTACTGTATTGTTAAACTTAATAACATCTACATCAAAAATTCCCAAGCCTTTCGTATTGCCTTCTTCTGATGAATTGCACATCAGCTGCATTCCCAAACATATTCCCAAAACTGGCTGTTTCAAGGTTGGAATCAATGTATCCAATCCGGTGGATTTTAATTTTTCCATCGCACTACTCGCCTCTCCAACACCAGGGAAAATTACTTTATCAGCCGATTTGATTTCTTCTACATCATCGCTCAAAACTGCTTCATAACCCAAACGCTGAATGGCAAATTTTATAGATTGAATATTTCCTGCACCGTAATTTATAATGACTACGCCCCCTTTTAATCCCCCAAAGGGGGGAACTTCTTTTCTTCTATTAAATTTAATTTCTTTCATATTGATTAATTCCCCCTTCGGAGGTTAGGGGGCCTATAGCATTCCTTTTGTTGATGGCAAAATCATTTTTTCCGAATCTCTTTTTACAGCGGCTTTTATGGCTTTTGCAAATGCCTTGAAAATCGCTTCTATTTTGTGATGCTCATTTGTTCCTTCTGCCTTGATATTGATATTGACTTTCGCACCATCAGAAAAAGATTTAAAAAAATGGAAAAATAGTTCTGTTGGCATTTTCCCAATCATTTCACGTTTAAAATCCGCTTCCCAAACCAGCCAGTTTCTTCCGCCAAAATCTATGGCAACTTGTGCCAGACAATCATCCATTGGCAAACAAAATCCGTAACGTTCAATACCCAATTTGTTTCCAAGCGCTTTCGCAAAAACTTCTCCAAGGGCAATTGCGGTATCTTCAATAGTGTGATGCTCATCTACTTCTAAATCCCCTTTTACTTTAATGGTTAAATCCATTTGTCCGTGACGTGCAATTTGATCGAGCATATGGTCAAAAAAGGCAATTCCTGTTGAAATAGCACTTTTTCCAGTTCCGTCTAAATTTAGGTCGATGTAAATTTGGGTTTCGTTAGTATTTCTTGTGAGTTCAGCAGCTCTATTTTCCAATTTCAAAAACTCATATATTTTTTGCCAATCGTTGGTTTCCAACGCAATATAATTGATTAATTGCTCTTTTTTCACTGTGATTTCTCCAGTTCCAAGATTGGTATTGTCATTGATGAAAATTCCTTTTGCTCCTAGGTTTTTAGCCAATTGAATATCTGTTAATCTATCACCAATCACGAAGGAATTCTTTAAATCGTATGCTTCCGAAAAATATTCGGTTAACAAACCTGTATTGGGCTTTCTGGTTGAAGCATTGTCTTTTGCAAAAGTTTTATCAATAAACACCTTATCAAACTTAATACCTTCATTTTCAAAACATTGAATTACGAAATTTTGAACCATCCAAAAAACCTTCTCTGGATAACTCTCTGTTCCCAAACCATCCTGATTGGTTACCATTACCAATTCATAATTGAGTTCTTTGGCTATTTTACCTAAATATGTGAATATTTTCGGATAAAAGTATATTTTTTCAAAGGCATCAACCTGCTGGTCGCCTGGTTCTTTAATCATCGTGCCGTCTCTATCAATAAACAATACTTTTCGCTTCATTTTATAGTTCTTTTAATGCTTTTATTAATTTTATATTCTCACTTTTTGTTCCCACAGTAAAACGTAAGGTATTTTCACATAATGGCTGGGTTGTTCTGTTCCTAATCACAATTCCTTTGGCGATCAATTCTTTATAACGTTTATTGGCATCATCAACTTTTACTAAAATAAAATTTGCATCTGTCGGATAAATTTCTTCAATAAATGAGATAGCTGTTAATTTGCCAATCAGTTTTTCACGTTGTTCTAAAATTTTATCAATTTCATTTATGACTTTATTTTTAGTCAAAATCCGTTTTAACGCTCTTTGCTGTGTCAATTCATTCACATTATACGGCGGTTTAATCTTGTTTAAAATTGTAATAATTTCTTCGGAAGCATAACAAATTCCCAATCGTATTCCTGCCATTCCGTAGGCTTTAGAAAGTGTTTGCACGATTATTAAGTTAGGATATTCATCAAATTCATTTACCCAGCTTTCATTTTTCGAAAAATCGATATACGCTTCATCAATCAACACCAATCCTTTAAAATTTTGCAACAAATACACCACACTTTCATCAAAAAATGAATTTCCAGTGGGGTTATTTGGCGAACACAAAAAGATAATTTTTGTGTTTTCGTCAACAGTATCCATAATCCTTTTAATTTGTGGCTGAAAATCGTCCGAAAGCAACACCTCCCTATTTTCTACTGCATTGATATTGGCTAAAACCCCATACATTCCGTAGGTTGGCGGCAATGTAATTACATTGTCAACATTTGGTTCGCAAAATGCCCTGAAAATTAAATCCAGCACTTCATCACTTCCATTTCCCAATAGAATTTGAGTTACAGGAATTTCCTTTAATTTCGACAATGCCTCTTTTAAGGTAGTTTGTTGCGGATCCGGATAACGATTAACGCCATTTTCAAACGGATTTTCATTGGCATCCAAGAAAATCATGTCTGCAGCGTCAAAATCTTTAAATTCATCGCGAGCCGACGAATAAGGTTTCATTTGCTTTACATTTTCCCTAACCAAATTTTGAATGTTGAAACTATTTTTCATTTTTAATTGCATTTAATCGAAGTGTTACTGCATTTTTGTGCGCCGTCAGTCCTTCTGCTTCTGCCATAATTTCTATGGTTTTTCCAAGATGCTGAATTCCTTTTTCTGAAATTCTCTGAAAGGTCATCGCTTTTAAAAAAGAATCAAGATTTACGCCCGAATACGCCTTGGAATAACCGTTTGTAGGCAAAGTATGATTGGTTCCCGAAGCATAATCTCCGGCGCTTTCAGGCGTGTAATTCCCAATAAATACAGAGCCTGCATTTTCGATGTTTTCAATATAAAAGTCATTGTCATTGGTGCAAACAATAAAGTGTTCCGGTCCATATTCATTAATAATTTCGATCGCGATTTCTTTGGATTTCACAAAAATTAATTTCGAATTTTCAATGGCTTTTTCGGCAATTTTTTTACGCGATAATAAAGGCAGTTGGATTTCAATTTCCTTTTCAACTTTTTTTAATGTTTCCATGGAAGTCGATACCAAAATCACCTGGCTGTCGGTTCCGTGTTCTGCCTGACTCAATAAATCGGAAGCCACAAAACGCGCATTTGCAGAATCATCGGCAACAATTAGCAATTCACTTGGTCCGGCTGGCATGTCAATCGCCACACCATATTTGGTGGCCAATTGTTTTGCAACTGTGACATATTGATTACCCGGCCCAAATATTTTATAAACCTTTGGGATGGCTTCCGTTCCAAAAGTGAGTCCAGCAATAGCCTGAATCCCACCTACTTTTAAAATTTTTGTAATGCCGCAAAGTTGTGCCGCATAAAGAATGGCAGGATGTATTTCCCCTTTTTTATTGGGTGGCGAACACAAAATAACTTCTTTACAACCTGCAATTTGCGCTGGAATAGCCAACATCAACACCGATGAAAACAAAGGTGCCGTTCCACCCGGAATATACAATCCCACTTTCTGGATTGGTCTTTTTTCCTGCCAACATTGCACACCTTCAACAGTTTCCACAAAAACTTTTGCTGTTTTTTGCGCCAAATGAAATTTTTCTATCGCTTTTTTAGCTTGTTGAATGGCTTCTTTCAACTCATCAGTCAAGGCTTTTTCCGCTGCCGAAATTTCTTTTGCGGAAACACATAAATCATCCAAAGAAACACCGTCAAATATTGCCGTATATCTTTTTATGCCATCATCGCCGTTTCTTTTAACATCATCAAAAATAGAGTTGACTGTATTTTCAACTGCTTCAATGGTTTGTGTTGGTCTTTTTAACAATTCAGCCCAATCATTTTTTGCTGGATTTATTATTTTTTTCATTGTTTTTTAATTGTGTAATTGTTTAACTGTTTATCCTATCCCCAGCCCTTTCCTAAGGAAAGGGAGTTTGATTGGGTGTTGAATAATAATTGGAATAATTAAAGAACTTTTGTAGGGTCAGGTCGCGACCTATTTTGTACGGTCAGGTCGCGACCTGACCCCTACTTTTTTAATTCAAATGTCTGTTTCATTTCCCAACGCGCCGGCTGGCCCTATCGCTAAAAACAGCCACAGGCTGTTTTCTTTACGCTCTGTCCCCCCTTCGGGGGTTAGGGGGCTTTATACCACCATTTTCTCAATGGGAACCACCAACAAACCTTCGGCACCTAATTGCTTTAATTCATCAATCACTTCCCAAAAAGTATCTTTTTCAATAACGGTATGAATGGAACTCCAACCTGCTTCAGCCAAAGGCAATACAGTCGGGCTGCGCATTCCCGGTAATATCTTAATAATTTCGGCAATTCTGTCGTTGGGCGCATTCATTAAAATATATCTCGATTTTCTTGCTTTTAACACCGCCTGAATCCTAAATTGAAGTTTGTCCAGCACCAACTGGCTTTCAGCAGAAATACTCGGCGAAACAGCTAAAACGGCTTCGCTTTTCAGCATCACTTCAACTTCCTTTAAATTATTTTTAAACAAGGTGCTCCCGCTCGAAACAATGTCACATATAGCATCGGCCAAACCAATACTTGGTGCAATTTCCACAGAGCCGTTAATGATATGAATGTCAGCCGTAATATTAAATTTTTTAAAATATTCCTTTACGGTATTCGGATAAGAAGTGGCGATGCGCATACCATTTAAATCGTTGATGTTTTTGTAATTTACGCCTTTCGGAACCGCCAAAGAGACCCTGCATTTTGAAAATCCGAGCCGCTCTATCACGGTAATTCCATTTCCTTTTTCAATCAACACATTGTCTCCAATAATGGCCACATCAACCACGCCATCTTTTAAATACTGAGGAATATCCCCATTTCTCAAATACAAAACTTCCAAAGGAAAATTACTTGCCGATGCTTTTAGTTGGTCTTTTCCGTTATCAATGGAAATGCCACAATCTTTTAACAATTGAAGTGAATCTTCATTTAACCTTCCTGCTTTCTGAACTGCGATTTTTAATTTACTCATTTTTATTTCTGTTGCTGTGTTTAAGTAAATCAATCGATTTTAACGAAAAAACCCGCTTGATAAACTCAAACGGGTTTTAAATATATGTTTAATTTTTACACAATACATTTTCAACTCACCTGAGCGCGACTATGAAAATGATGATGATGGTTTTGTGTGAAATTCATTTTTTTTGTTTCATTATTTGGCAAATATAAAAAATTGTTTAGTAAACAATCCTATATTTTCAAAAATATTTACAAACTTCATCATTTTGTTAAATAATTAACATTTTTATTGTAGAGTCGTTGAATTGTTTCATTGTTTTTAGGCATCTTTTTAACTATTCATTTTTATTTGTTAATTATTAATTGTTTTAGGGCGTTACCACAAGGGTCGCGCTTTACGCTCTAATCTTTTTGGCGATGAAAAAATCGCCAAAAAGGATTTCCGCTTCAATCGCTAACGCAAAATGAATTACGATTTACGATTTCAGATTTACGATTTTGGAATTATTATAAAGGGACAGGTCGCGACCTGTCCCTAAAATCATTCATTCTTCTAATAATTTTAATTAAATTTGCATATCCTAAGTACGGACAGGTCGCGACCTGTCCCTACAATCAATCATTCTTCTAATAATTTTAATTAAATTTGCATATCCTAAGTACGGACAGGTCGCGACCTGTCCCTAAAATCAATCATTCTTCTAATAATTTTAATTAAATTTGCATATCCTAAGTACGGACAGGTCGCGACCTGTCCCTACAATCAATCATTCTTCTAATAATTTTAATTAAATTTGCATATCCTAACATACAAAAAAATCAATTTTATGATTCAATTCTTTGGAAACAAAAGCAGTAAAATATACGCTGTACAAACGTCAAAAGAACTTTCCCAAACCGACACTAAAAAATTAAACTGGCTTTTTGGCAACCAAGAAAAATTAGCTGAGGTATCAATCGATGCTTTTTTTATTGGCCCGCGTGCTGCTATGATAACACCTTGGAGCACCAATGCTGTTGAAATTACACAAAATATGGGTATTGAAGGGATTCTTAGAATTGAAGAATTTAATGCTTCAACTAAAGACGCCAAATTTGATCCAATGATTTATCAAAAATATGCTTCTTTAAATCAGGATATTTTTACTATAAATATTGAGCCAGCGCCAATTTTAGAGATTGAAGATATTGCAGCTTATAACAAGCAAGAAGGTTTGTCTTTAAATGATGAGGAAGTTGATTATTTAAATAATTTAAGCAAAAAAATAGATCGCAAATTAACCGATTCTGAGGTGTTCGGATTTTCGCAAGTGAATTCAGAACATTGCCGACATAAAATTTTTAACGGAACTTTTGTGATTGATGGAGAAGAAATGCCTTCTTCCCTATTCAAACTTATCAGAAAAACTTCTGAAACAAATCCAAACGGCATTGTTTCGGCCTATAAAGACAATGTGGCTTTTGTTGAAGGTCCAATTGTAGAGCAATTTGCGCCAAAAACGGCCGACAAACCCGATTTCTACGAGAAAAAAGATTTTAAATCAGTAATTTCACTAAAAGCCGAAACACATAATTTTCCAACCACTGTAGAGCCTTTTAACGGCGCCGCAACAGGTTCTGGAGGTGAAATCAGAGACCGATTGGCCGGAGGAAAAGGATCTTTGCCATTGGCAGGAACCGCTGTTTATATGACTTCTTATTCTCGTTTAGCTCAGAACAGCCCCATCGACTCTACTTCGGCCCAGCTCAGCAACCACGCTCAGGGCAAGCCTTGGGAAAACGCTATGAAAGAACGTGATTGGTTGTACCAAACACCGATGGATATATTGATAAAAGCGTCGAATGGCGCTTCCGATTTCGGAAATAAATTTGGTCAACCACTTATTGCGGGTTCTGTGTTGACTTTTGAACACGAACACTTCGATACTTCGACTACGCTCAGTACAGGCGAGCTCAGTATGACATCACGCAAATTGGGGTACGATAAAGTCATTATGCAAGCAGGCGGCATTGGCTATGGCAAAGCAGATCAGGCTATAAAAGACAAACCGAAAAGTGGCAATAAAATAGTGATTCTTGGTGGCGACAATTACCGAATTGGAATGGGAGGAGCGGCAGTTTCATCAGCAGATACGGGCGAATTTAAGAGCGGCATTGAACTTAATGCGGTACAACGTTCCAATCCGGAAATGCAAAAAAGAGCTGCAAATGCCATTCGCGGAATGGTTGAAAGTGATGTAAATACCATAGTTTCTATTCACGATCACGGGGCGGGCGGACATTTAAATTGCTTGTCTGAATTGGTAGAAGAAACCGGCGGATTGATCGATTTAGATAAATTGCCAATCGGTGACCCTACACTTTCAGCAAAAGAAATAATCGGCAACGAATCTCAAGAACGTATGGGATTGGTTATAGGAAAAGATGATGCCGAATATTTGCATAGAATTGCAGATCGTGAACGTGCGCCTTATTATGAAGTTGGTGAAGTAACCAACAATGGCCGATTTACTTTTAAATCTAAATCCACTGGAAAAAAACCAATGGATTTTGCCTTAGAAGATATGTTTGGAAGTTCTCCAAAGACTATAATGTCTGATAAAACTATTGTAAGAAATTACCAAGATTTGTCGTATAACCAAAATGAAATTCACAATTACATTAAACAAGTATTACAATTAGAAGCGGTGGCTTGTAAAGATTGGCTAACCAATAAAGTAGATCGTTGCGTAGGCGGAAAAGTTGCCAAACAACAATGTGCTGGTCCCTTGCAATTGCCATTAAATAACGTTGGTGTTATGACCTTGGATTATCATGGAAAAGAAGGGATTGCAACGTCTATCGGTCACGCGCCAATAAGTGCGCTTATCGGTCCGGAAGCTGGAAGCAGAAATGCAATTGCCGAAGCTTTAACCAATATTATTTGGGCACCATTACAAGAAAATTTAAAGTCCGTTTCATTATCGGCAAACTGGATGTGGCCTTGTAAAAATGAAGGAGAAGACGCGCGTTTGTACAAAGCTGTAAAAGCGGTCTCAGATTTTTCTATTGAATTGGGAATCAATGTGCCGACAGGAAAAGATTCTTTATCTATGAAACAAAAATATCCCAATGATGAAGTATTATCTCCTGGAACAGTCGTTATTTCAGCGGCTGGGCATTGTTGTGATATTACGAAAGTTGTTGAACCAGTACTTCAAAAAAGTGGGCTAAACAAAATCTATTATATCAATTTATCTAATGATGCCTATAAATTAGGAGGTTCATCATTTGCGCAAACTCAAAATAAAATTGGTAAAGAAACTCCAACCATAAAAGATGCCGCCAAATTTAAAAATGCGTTTAATGCCATTCAAAATCTAATAAAAGAAGGCAGGATTTCTGCAGGTCATGATATTTCAGCAGGCGGAATGCTAACGACATTATTAGAAATGTGCTTTTCTCAAGAAATGTTGGGTGTAAACATTGATATTTCTAATTTAGAAGAAGCCGATACTGTAAATGTGTTATTTGCTGAAAATAGCGGTATTATTTTCCAAAGTATTGACGCTGAAGTTCCTTCAATTTTAGCTAAAAACAATGTGGATTTCTTTGAATTGGGAAATGCTGTTAGAAGCGAAACTGTAAAAATAACCAACAATAGTGAAGTTTTAGAATTTAACATTCCCGAACTCCGAGATGTTTGGTTTAAAACTTCTTATTTATTAGATGCAAAACAATGTGCAAATAATAAAGCAGATGAAAGATTTGAAAATTATAAAAATCAGCCTTTAAAATATACTTTCCCAAAACATTTTACGGGGAAATTAGAAGACGTCATTGCGAGTGAAACGAAAGCCTGCCTGCCGGTAGGCAGGCAATCTGCTTCTAATAAAGAGATTACTTCGTCGCAAACTCCTCGTAATGATGCACAACGACCAAAAGCTGCAATTATTCGTGAAAAAGGAAGCAATTCTGAACGTGAAATGGCAAACGCCATGTATTTAGCTGGTTTTGATGTAAAAGATGTGCATATGACCGATTTAATCAGTGGACGAGAAACCTTGGAAGATATTCAATTTATTGGCGCGGTTGGTGGATTCTCAAACTCCGATGTTTTGGGTTCAGCCAAAGGTTGGGCAGGCGCCTTTTTATACAATGAAAAAGCAAAAAAAGCCTTGGACAATTTCTTCAAAAGAGAAGATACGTTGTCCGTTGGGATTTGTAATGGCTGTCAGCTTTTTATGGAACTAGAAGTCATTAATCCGGAACATAAAGTTCATGGAAAATTATTGCACAACGATTCCCATAAATATGAAAGCGGATTTTCTTCGGTAACTATTCAAGAAAACAATTCGGTAATGCTTTCCAGTTTAGCGGGCTGCACTTTAGGAATTTGGATTTCTCATGGAGAAGGAAAATTTAACTTACCAATGGAGGAATCAGCCTATAATATTGTTGCCAAATATGGTTACGATAAATATCCTGCAAACCCAAATGGCTCCGATTATAATGTTGCCATGATGAGCTCAAAAGACGGAAGGCATTTGGTAACGATGCCACATATTGAACGCTCCATTTTTCAATGGAATTGGGCGCATTATCCCAAAGGCCGAAAAGATGAAGTTTCCCCTTGGGCAGAAGCATTTGTGAATGCCAGAAAGTGGTTGGAGAAAAAGTAATTTCATAAATTTATATCAATCTAAAAGGGATACCAATCGGTATCCCTTTTTATTTTAAAAAAATTGTTAGTTTCCTTTTCTAATTTACTTCCTTGGCATCCTTTGTAATTAATTTAACTTCATCAAATCCCATATTTTGAAATTGAGCAAATTGTGTAGCTGCATCACCTACCACAACATAAACCATTTTAGACGCATCTAAATATTTTTCAGCCAATTGCTTGTGCTGTTCTAAGGTCATATTATTAATTGTAGCTTCTTCCTTTTCTATATAGTTAGAAGGTAAATTATAATTGCTTATTTCTTGCAACATTCCCAATAATGAAGTTTGTGTTTCAAAACGTCTCGCATTCGATTTAATTAGCGCATTTTTCGTAAATTCTAAATCTTCTTTACTGATGCCTTCTTTATATTTTGAGATTTCATCTTTAAAAATCTGCACTGATTCACCTGTTGTATTCGTTCTTACGCTTGAAGATGCCAAAAACGTTCCAGGTGTTTTTGAACCGCTAAAACTGGTACGTGCACCATAAGTATATCCTTTTTCTTCTCTCAAAATCAAATTTACATTTCCTGAAAATGAACCACCTAATTTGTAATTCATCACTTCCGCAGGATAAAAATCTTTGTCTGTTCGCGTCAATCCAATATATCCAATATTAATTACAGATTGTTTGGCATTAGGAATATCAACAAAATACAAAGATGCTTTATCTCTTGTGTTTGTGATAGGAAATTCAGGAATCTGAACACTTTTAGCTTTCCACCGACTTTCTAAACCACCTAGATTTTTCAAAATTTGCTCCTTTGTGATATTGCCAACAATATTAAACGCACTTACTGATGGTGAAAAATTAGCTGCATAAAACGCCTTTAAATCTTCCATAGTAATAGCTTCAACCGAAGTTTCTGTACCACTGGTTGGGTATGAAAAGATATGGTCTTCGCCATATAAAATTTTATTAAACACATTGTCGGCAACCACATTCGGATTGGCATCTGAACGTTTAATTTGATTTATGGTTTTGGTTTTTATACGCAAAAATTCTTCTTCATCCCAACGAGGTTCCAATAAAATTTCTTCAACTAATTTCATTGTTTTATCAAAATTTCTAACCAAGGTATTTCCTCTTATTACAATAGACTCATTGGTTGTGTACATATTAATGTTGGCACCCAACATTTCTATCTCTTCCTCAAGTTGTTCAGGTGTTTTATTGGCTGTTCCTTCCATCATAATATCTGTCATTAAATTAGCCACACCATTCTTGTTTTTATTGTCCAAAAGATGTCCTCCGGCAATTACCAAACTAAAGTTTACAGTCGGAATTTCGTTTTGTTCAATTCCGTAAACTTTCATTTTATTGCCCAATGTTGAAGTCCAGCTTTTTGGAATAGATAATTCAGGAGAAAGCCCTTGATTAGGTTCTTTAGAACGATCAATTGCGGAAGGTGTTTTTACAATTTCTTCTTTAACGTCGATAATTGTTTTAACCACATTTTCCTTAATTTCCTCTTCAACAATTTCTGCCTTTACAGAGTTTTCAGTAATTAAATCCAATTGTCCCTTTGGCACAAAACTGGTCATTATATAAGGTTTTCCTTTAATGTATTTTTCATATACACGAATAACATCATCTTTGGTAACCTTTTTAATATTTTCAATATCTTGTTCAATAAAACCAGGAGATCCCGCAAACACATTGTATTGCGCCAACTGGAACGATTTGCCCAATACACTGCTGATACCATTGTAAAAACTGGTTTCCAATCCTGCTTTAATTCGTTCCACATCTTTATCCGATACCCCTTCCTTTTCAAATAAGTCGAAAGCTTCAAAAATTCCCTTTTCAACATCTTTTAAATTATTTCCTGTATTCGCGGTAATAATTATATGAAATTCTCCAGCCAATTCTTGTGAATTATTGTAAGCAAGTGTTCTGGAAGTCAGGTTCTTTTCTTTTACCAAAATTTTATAAAGTGGTGCTTTTTTTCCACTAGACAATATTTCAGATAAAAAATCAAGTGCGTACGCATCATCTGTATATTGTTGTAGCGTTGGCCATACCATATTTAATTGAGGAGCTGTAGCAAAGTTATCTTCGTGATAAAAACGCTTTGTCTTTTCAATCGTTACAGGTTGTGGTTCCAAACGTTTTACTTCTTCTCGCCTCTTAATTTCCCCGAAATACTTTTCAATCAACGCTTTAGCATCCTTGATTTCAAAATCACCTGCCAAAACTAACGTTGCATTGTTAGGTCCATAAAATCGGTTATAAAATTCCTTAACATCGTCTATTGTAGCATTTTGAAGATCTACCAATTCTCCAATTACCTGCCAACTATAAGGATGACCTACAGGATAAATATTTTTATCTATTACCCAAGAGGTATGCCCATAAGGATTGTTGTCAACACGTTGTCTTTTTTCATTTTGAACAACTTCTTGCTGATTGTTAAAAGCAGATTCTGTAACAGTATTAATTAAAAAACCCATTCGATCGCTTTCTAACCATAAAACTGTTTCCAACGCATTGTTGGGAACTACTTCATAATAAATGGTACCATCTTTCCATGTTCCTCCATTAAGTGTTCCGCCAGCATCCTGAATTTTTTTAAAAAACTGATCTTGGGGAACATTTTCAGATTCCTGAAATAACATGTGCTCAAATAAATGAGCAAACCCAGTTCTTCCAGTTATTTCTCTGTTGGAACCAACGCCATATTGAATGGCTAAAGAGACTATTGGATCACTTGTATCTTGATGAAGCACAACCTCAAGACCATTTGAAAGTTCATACTTTTCAAATGCGATGGAAAATTTTGCATCTTTACTCGAATCTTGTGATGTTCCTTTAAATGAAATCATCATAAAAGATAACGTTAGTAAGGCTAAAATTGAAAATTTAAAATTAATTTTTATCATTGTACAATTATTTTTAGAATTGGATAAATATACAATAATTTATTTTTAATAAATTAATCGTCTTAGATTTAAGTTAAAACTATTTATAGGTGTCATTTTTTGCGAATCTTTTTTTCTACTTTGCGTTATCAATATTAATTTATGGCAAAAGATTATACGCGATTATTCGATTTTGCTTCCTGCAAATTGGCAACCGATCTACAATAAAAGTATTTTAAAGCCAAAGTAATATCGATTAGGCAAACTGAAGTTTTAAAAAAAAACCAAGCAATATCGAAGTCGAAAATCTCGGGAATAGCGAAATATTAGAGGATTGGATGCTGAGGAATTTTTAAAATTTACCAACCGCAAAAAAAATTGATAAAATCAATGAAAAATTAGGTCAATGGAAAATGGATAAAAGCTTTTGGGCTGAACTCATAAATTTGGAGTGCAGAAAATAATTTGCTCACGCCATCTAAAAATAAAACGCAATTATTATAAAAAACGACAATCATTTGAGGGTAACAAATTTATAAAAATTAATTTTAATGAATGCAACATCTTTTCTTGTAAGTTCATTTTAATTTTTATACTTTGCAAAATCAATTTTCAACCCAAATAAAATGCCAAGAGAAATTACGCGCTTATTCGATTTTGCCCATTACCAACTTGAAAAATACAATTTGGAGAAGGCCTTTACCACAAAATACCATGGAGAATGGGTATCAACTTCCACCCAGGAATATGTAGATAAATCCAATGCAATTAGCAGAGGTTTGTTGAGATTGGGTGTAAAACCCGGCGATAAAATTGCCGTTATTACATCGGCCAATAGAACTGAATGGAATATTTTAGATATTGGGATTATGCAATTGGGAGCTATCAACGTTCCTATTTATCCAACAATTTCAAAAGAAGAATATGAATATATTTTTAATCATTCTGAATCTATTTACTGCTTTTTATCAGATAAAGATCTTTTTGAAAAAGCCATTCTAGCAAAAAAAAATGTACCTGCATTAAAAGAAATCTATTCCTTTGAGAAAATTGAAGGCTGCAAAAATTGGGAAGAAATATTGGCACTTGGGAAAGATGATAGCAACCAGCCAGAAGTTGAAGCAATAAAAGATGTTGTAAAATCCAGTGATTTGGCAACCATTATTTACACTTCAGGAACCACTGGAAAGCCAAAAGGTGTTATGCTTTCGCACAACAACATTGTTAGTAATGTATTGGACAGTTATCCTAGATTGCCATTAATTTTGGGAACCACCCGAACCTTAAGTTTTTTGCCGGTATGTCACGTTTTTGAGCGTATGTTGCATTACTTGTACCAATACTCTGGAACGCCTATTTATTTTGCTGAATCCATTGAAAAACTTGGAGAAAACATCAAAGAAACCAATCCTAGTTTAATGTCGGTTGTACCGCGATTACTGGAAAAAATATACGATGGCATTATGGCAAAAGGTTCCGAATTGAAAGGAATAAAACGAATTTTGTTCTTTTGGGCAGTTGAACTGGGCTTAAAATATGAGCCTTATGGAAGAAATGGTGCGTGGTATGAACTACAATTGGCCATTGCCAACAAATTGATATTCGTAAAATGGCGCGAAGCCTTGGGTGGAAATTTATCCGTCATGGTTTCAGGAAGTGCCGCTTTGCAACCTCGTTTGGCGAGAATATTTTCTGCGGCAAAAATGCAAGTTATGGAAGGTTACGGATTGACAGAAACCTCACCAGTAGTTTCCGTTAATATGTATAAAGGTAATTTATTTAAAATTGGAACTGTAGGAAAACCCATTGACAATGTGGAAGTTAAAATTGCGGAAGACGGTGAAATATTGGTGAAAGGGCCAAATGTAATGCTTGGTTATTATAAAGAACCAGAAAAAACAGCAAGTGTTATGACTGGAGAATATTTCCATACTGGAGACAAAGGGGAAATTGATACAGATGGATTTCTTAAAATAACTGGACGCAAAAAAGAAATTTTCAAAACATCTGGAGGAAAATACATTGTTCCTGCATTGCTTGAAAATCAGATGAAGCAATCTCGATTTATTGAGCAAATTTTAGTTCTTGGTGAAGGACAAAAAATGCCTGCAGCCCTTATTCAACCTAATTTTGAATTTTTACGTGAATGGGCAAAACGAAAAGGAGAACCCGTTTTAGAAAATAATACCGATTTAGTTAAAAATCCGCGTATTGTTAAACGCATTCAAAAAGAAATCGATAAAGGAAACAAAAATTTCGGCAAATGGGAGATGATAAAACGGTTTGAACTTATCCCAGAAGTTTGGGGAATTGACAATGGACTGTTAACACCAACTATGAAACCAAAACGAGATGAAATTATTTCAAAATACAAACATCTTTATAATAAAATATATGAGATTAAGTAGTTGGTTGTTCCTTTTAGCTACGCTCTGGGTAAAGGTTGTCAGTTAGAAGTTTGCTTTAAGTTGTAAGTCGTAAAATATCTAATATTTAACTTTTTATAGCTAATATTTAACTTTTTATAGCTC
The DNA here is from genome assembly GCA_028696945.1 of Lutibacter sp. GTDB lineage: Bacteria > Bacteroidota > Bacteroidia > Flavobacteriales > Flavobacteriaceae > Lutibacter. Next base: position 3,911 of record JAQVGD010000038.1, on the reverse strand, counting down.
ATATTTGAGTTAACTCTGAGAAGTCCGATATTCAATTTTCAGCAACTTTTTACCCCTACCCTAAAGCCCGCCTGTTCGGCCAGCAGGGGAGAAGTTGCTGAAAACTGGGTGATATTTATAAATGAGAGAAACTGATTTTCAACATTAGACACGTTTCGGAGTGGACTCAATATTTAATATCTAATATTTTACGACTTACATTTCATATTTCAACTTTTAACTTTCAACTTTAATAACTACTTTTACCATCCAAATAAAAAAATAATTCATGGAACATTTTGTAGTATCAGCCCGTAAATACAGACCTCAAACTTTTGAGGATGTGATTGGGCAACAAGCCATTACAAACACGCTTGAAAATGCTATAAAAAATAACCATTTGGCCCAAGCATTGTTGTTTACGGGGCCAAGAGGTGTTGGAAAAACAACTTGTGCGCGGATTTTGGCAAAAAAAATCAATCAGGCTAGTGGTGAATACCTTGATGAAGATTTTGCTTTTAACATTTTTGAATTGGATGCCGCTTCAAACAATTCAGTTGATGACATTCGGAATTTAAACGACCAGGTTCGAATTCCTCCCCAAACCGGAAAATACAAAGTGTATATTATTGATGAGGTACACATGCTTTCATCTGCCGCATTTAATGCATTTTTAAAAACTCTGGAAGAACCGCCTGCCCACGCCATTTTTATTTTGGCAACCACCGAGAAACATAAAATAATACCGACCATACTTTCTCGCTGTCAAATATTTGATTTCAAGCGCATTGGCGTTTTAGACACAAAAAAATATTTAGAAAAAATAGCCATTCAGGAAAATATTGAGGCAGAAGATGATGCTTTGCATATTATTGCCCAAAAAGCTGATGGTGCTTTGCGTGATGCGCTTTCCATTTTTGACCGCGTAGTAAGTTTTTCGGGAAAAGAATTGACCCGTAAAGCTGTTACAGAAAACTTAAATGTGCTGGATTATGATGAATATTTTAAAACAACCGATTTGTTGCTTGAAAATAACATTCCAGAAGTTTTGGTTCATTTTAATACCATTTTGTCGAAAGGCTTTGACGGAAATCACTTTATTACCGGATTGGCTTCTCATTTTAGGGATTTGTTGGTAAGCAAAGATAAAATTACCGTTGCTTTGCTGGAAGTTGGAGACAACGCAAAAAAGAAATATTTAATACAGGCAGAAAAATGTGATTTGAAATTTTTATTGCAGGGAATTGAATTGGCAAACGACTGTGATTTAAAATACAAAACCAGTAAAAATCAGCGGTTACTGGTTGAACTTACCTTAATGCAACTGGCTTCCCTAACTTTTGACGAAGAAAAAAAAAACAGTAAACCCTACATAATTTCAGCCGTAGTTTTTAGATCTAAAATAGCTAAAAAGCATAGTACCAAGTTTGTAAAAGAAGAAATTAAAATTGCTGCCAAACAGGAAGTTCCTGAAATAAAAGACAAGCAAAAAATTATTGAAACGCCAAGTGTTGATATTATAAAAGTTGCATTAAAAAATACGGAGCGAAGACGGTCTGCCCTTTCCTTAAAAAGTTTAGAACGGAAATCAGAAATTGCAAAAATTGAGGTGGATTTTGAAGAAGTTGACGGATTGCCAAAAGATGCTTTTTCAGAAGGCAAACTGCTGCAGTTATGGGAAGCATACAGCAATTTATTGATGGACGATGGTAAAAAAAGCGTGGCATCCATTATGAATTCGAATGCACCCAGACTGGAAAACGGCATTATTCATTTTCAGCTTCCAAATGCTATGATGAAAGACCAGCTTGATCGTGCCAAGCAGCCTTTGCTAAAGTACTTGCGTGAAAAGTTGAACAATTATAAAATTGATGTTGTTGTTGATGTAAATGAGGAAGAAACCAAGAAATACGCATACACACCAGATGAAAAATACCAGAAGTTAAAAGAAAAAAATAGTGCCCTTGAATTGTTGAAGAAGACTTTTGATTTGGATATTTAATTATTGCACTTTTTTTGATGTAAAAAATTCGTGTTTTATTCGGATATAAATATAAAAAGATAACGCAAACAAATGTTTTTTAACCGCAAAGTGCACAAAGAAAATTGGTAAAGTACGCCAAATCTCTTTAATTATTAATTCAATTTGCGTTAGGGATTGCAGCGGAAAGCCCGCAGCCACGCTTTTGGGCGTGCGAGGACTTGCAGCGGAAAGCCCGACCCCGCCTTTTCGGCGGGGAACGCCCATATAATAGCTATAAAATTAACTATAAATTTGATGACTTATGTTAGGTTTGAAACTTCCTACCGACCCGCGTTGGGTAAACATTGCCGAAAAAAATATTGATGAAATTTTGATAGATCACGCACATTGCGAGCTGAAAGCGGCTTCAACGGCGAGCTCATTAATTATGAGTTTTCCCGAATATTCGGACTTGGTGACGGAAATGGTTGCCTTGGTAAAAGAAGAAATGAGCCATTTTAAAATGGTGCACGAACGGCTATTGAAAAGAAATATTACGTTGGGACACGACCGAAAAGATTTATATGTGAATAATTTGTTGAAATTTTTTCCGAAAGGCGGCAGCAGAACTACGCAATTGGTGCACCGATTGTTGTACGCTGCACTTATTGAAGCCAGAAGCTGCGAGCGTTTTAGATTGCTTTCAGAAAACATAAAAGACCGGGAATTGGCAAAGTTCTACTTCGATTTAATGGCTTCAGAAGCAAATCATTATACCTTGTTTTTAGGTTTAGCAAGAAAATATGGCGATCGGAAAGAAGTGGATAAAAAATGGAACGATTTATTGGAATTTGAAGCCGAATTGATGAAAGATTTAGGAAGGCAGGAAACGATTCACGGGTAATTTTGAGTTGATAATTCAGAAGAGAGAAGACCGAAGACGGAAGACCGAAGACGGAAGACGGAAGACGGAAGACGGAAGACCGAAGACCGAAGACCGAAGTCGGAAGACGGGAGACCGAAGATGAAAGACCGAAGACCGAAGACGGAAGACGGAAGACCGAAGACCGAAGTCGGAAGACGGGAGACCGAAGATGAAAGACCGAAGACCGAAGACGGAAGCTCAAAAAAACAAATAAACAATTAAAAAATCACATGATATAAAACGTCAGTTCAAGTGTTTTTTAATGGAATGCAATAGAATAAAAAATGTATCGAGAACAAACGATTAAACGATTAAAAAAATGTTCAGCAAAGAAGAATCTACACAACTCAGGAAAGAATTTTGGATGAGTTTTGGAAAATCTTTTCCAAGAAAATGGCTATTGTACAATACGCAAATTAAGGATTTCAGTTTTAAGTTTGTGGCCGACCAAAATCAGGCTTTGGTTTGTTTGGATATCGAATCGTTCAACAAAAACAAAAACAAGTTGCTTTTTGATCAAGTCCTTGAATTAAAAAGCAATCTGACCGATGATTATTTGCCGGATGTTATTTTTGATGAACTTTATCTTTTGGATAATGGTAAAATTATTCATAGAATTTATGTAAAATATAATGGCGAATTTGATATTCATAATAAAAATACCTGGCAAGGAGTTTATATGTTTTTTAATGAAGCGATGCATCAATTTGAGGAATTTTATGAGGATTTTGAAGATTTTATTAAACAGGCTGTTTACAATTGAAATGAGTTGTGAGTTGTGGGTTGTGGGTTGTGATTGGAATTTTTAAGTTTCAGGTTTCTGGTTTTAGGTTTTAGGTTTCAGGTTTCTGGTTTCAGGTTTCAGGTTTCAGGTTTCTGGTTTCAGGTTTTAGGTTTTAGGTTTCAAGTTTCAGGTTTCAGGTTTTAGGTTTTAGGTTTTAGGTTTTAGGTTTTAGGTTTCTGGTTTTAGGTTTCAAGTTTCAAGTTTCAGGTTTCAGGTTTCAGGTTTTAGGTTTTAGTTTTTGTTTTAATATTATGTTTTAA
>JAQVGD010000203.1 GCA_028696945.1 Lutibacter sp. | reverse complement strand
ATGCCCATCGCAATAGCGATAATCGCTATTTTTATTATTGGTGATGAAATGCTACTTTTGTACTGCTTGGCGTCAATAATGCGTTTTGCAATAAATAACTCGTAATTCAAATTGATCTATGATTTCTAAACGGCTCAAAAATACATATTTCTTCTCTATTTCTCTGATGTTTTTTTGTTTGGTTTCCTGCTCATCACAAAATCGAATTTCAATTCACAACCATAAGTTTGGCAGCAATACCACACCCCAAGTCCAAGAAATTGTGGTTGGCGCGAACAACATGACTGCTTATTTGCCTTTCTTGAAGAGTAAAAAAATAGCGATTGTAGCCAATCAAACCAGTATTATCTTCAAAAAGAATGGTTATACGCATTTGGTAGATTCCCTGCTTTCCCATAATGTGAACATCACAAATGTATTTTCTCCCGAACACGGATTTCGGGGAGATGCAGATGCCGGAGAAAAAGTGGCGGATGGATTTGACGCAAAAACGGGTTTGCCTATCGTTTCCTTATATGGTAAAAACAAAAAACCTACCGATGAGCAATTAAAAGGAATAGAAATTGTTATTTTTGATATTCAAGATGTTGGGGTACGTTTTTACACTTATTTAGCTACCCTACATTATGTGATGGAAGCCTGCGCTGAAAATGACATTCCATTAATTGTTTTGGATCGGCCAAATCCGAACGGACATTATGTTGATGGTCCTACTTTAAAAATGGAGTATGCCAGTTTTTTGGGAATGCACCCTGTTCCGTTGGTATATGGAATGACCATTGGTGAATATGCGCAAATGATTAACGGCGAACACTGGCTTAAAAATATGGTTTCTTGCAATTTAACGGTAATTCCACTGAAAAACTACACACACCAAAATGACTACCATTTACCCATTAAGCCTTCCCCTAACCTGCCGAATGACAAGGCAATTAATTTATATCCGAGTTTGGGCTTTTTTGAAGGCACCATTATCAATGCTGGAAGAGGAACAGAAAATCAGTTTCAACAATATGGTGCACCCTTTTTTCCTAAAAGTGCGTTTAGCTATACGCCACTGCCAAACAAAGGCGCAAAATCTCCTAAACATGAAAACAAGCTGTGTTATGGCGTCGATTTAAAAAATACGGAAAGATTAAGCATCGTTACTGTGGAATGGTTGATTGATGCCTATCTCAAAACACCTAAAACGAAACCCTTTTTTGGAGCGACCTTTACCGCCCATGCAGGTACTACCGAACTGGAAAGTCAAATAATAAGTGGTATTTCCGCCAAAGAAATATACAACTCATGGCAGCTAGGAATTAGGTCATTTAAAAAAATTAGGGAGAAGTATTTATTATACGAATAATCCTTTATGCTGACTTTACAGACTCCTTTTGAATAAAATCAAAAATTTATTTCAGATTAACGGCAATTCACAAATTGTTTTTAGATTCTTTAAATATTTTGAAAACTAGAACTCTTTACGCTTTTTTGTACTCAAAATCAACCCTTAAAAAGCTATTATCTCCGATTTTTACATCTTTTTATGTCATTTTTTATAAACAAACGGTATGTTTTATATAATAAATGGTAAATTTATATAAGGCGTAAACTCCTATGAATTCAGATAAAATGATGTATTTTAAATATAAACGGTAAGTTTTTTACAACAAATGGTAAATTTTTAATGTTTTTTACTTGCATATTAAATTTTTATTTATACATTTACAACATCAGAAACGAATAACCCAAAGTTTAAAATTGTAAAAACCCAAAACCCCACATACAAAAAATACATTAACCCCAAAACCCACAAAAATAAATCAACCCCAATACGCTTAAAATTATTTTAACCCCAAACCCCTAAAAAATGAAAACGTATGCCCCAAAATTACTCGTATTATTCCTTTTAACTACTTTATTATTTTCCTGCTCTAAAGAAGATGACGGAGTTTACTTCAATGAAAATTCCGAAGTTGTCAATGCCAAGATTAATTATACGGACATTGAATCAGAAATTATAAGTCTGATAAACGCCCACAGAACAGGTCTAGGTTTAAATGAATTAGGTGCTTTAGATATAGTTTCAGGCGTGGCAGATGGTCATACCGAATATATGATTGAAGCAGGAACAATAAGCCACGACAATTTCGCGCAAAGAGCCCAAACCTTAATGGAACAAGCAGATGCTAAAACAGTCGGCGAAAATGTTGCTTACGGCTATAGTTCCGCAGAAGGTGTTGTAAACGGCTGGTTAAACAGTGAAGGACACCGAAAAATTATTGAAAATCCAGATTATACCCACTTCGGTATCTCAACGGAATCAAATTCAGAAAACAGAAATTACTTTACAAACATTTTTATAAAAAAGTAAGCTAAAATATAATCAGTACCCACACAAAACGGAAGTTAATTTTTAATCCCTAAAATGAAACAAAATGAAAGCAACCTCTTTAAAACAAACAGACAGAACCCCTCATTTAAAAGTAGTTAACAACAGTTTAGGCAAAAAAAGTGCTTTAAATGATCAAGTAAACAGAATTTACATCAACACTTTAATGCCATGCTTTAATTACGTAAACCATGTGGGAGAAGTTGTGAGTCCACAAAAATGTGTTTTACTATAATAATTAATATGCGTTGTCCCCACAACGGTTTTATAATCAAGAGTTAATCAAATTAAAAGTTCATTTATAAAACGTATAAAATAGTTGTCCCCACAACGGTTTTATAATCAAGAGTTGATCAAATTAAAAGTTCATTTATAAAACGTATAAAATAGTTGTCCCCACAACGGTTTTATAATCAAAAAACATAAAATAGTTGTCCCCACAACGGTTTTATAATCAAGAGATTATTAAATATTAAATTCCCTATTATTAAATTCATAAAAACTGTTTTTAATAAGGAAACCAAAAGGATCCTTACCCTTATAGGTAGCAATACCGTTTAGAACAGTAATGCTAAAAAAAAATGGGAAGCTACTAGAATATCGATTGTAAGGGGTTACGAGTGGTATCATTGGCTTCCCTTTCTTCATTTAAATAATGAGCACCTAACCCAAGGAAATTTATATTGTAAGAGAAGTTATACCAATTAAATGTTTAAATGTTATATTAAAAATTTGAATTATTTTTAGATCAGATTAGGATGAAAAATTAAGCATAACCTTTGCTACGGTTATTTTCTATGACGACGAATGAGTTAAAAAGAAACAAATTTTATGCGGCATTTGAATGTTTAAATGGTATTAACTATTAAAAACCAGCAGACAGGTTTAATACCTTTTAAACATTTAATTGGTATAGCTCAAAATAGTTAAATTCCTTAACAACGGTTAAACAATAACTAAAGCGGCAATTTCTTTTTCAATGCTTCAACAATATTATAAACGGCTGGACAAATCTCCGTGTTTTTTAAGGTTAAATTGGTTAGTTGAATAAATTTTCTTCGGTTGGTATGCGGATATTCGTTGCAGGCCTTAGGGCGCACATCATAAATAGAACACCTATTGTCGTTTAAATCCAAAAAGGAACAAGGAGCAGTTTTTAATACATAAAAATCATCGATATCACGCTCCAAATAGGTTGAAATAAAAAGATGCTCTTTCATTTTTACATACTTGGCAATGCGCTGAATATCCTTCTCAGTAAAAATAGGACTTGTCGTTTTGCAGCAATTCCCACAGGTCAAACAATCCGTTCTTTTAAACTCGCTTTCATGCAATTCCTGCATCACAAAATCCAAATTTTTAGGCGTACGCTTTTTCAATTTCTCAAAATACTTTTTGGTCTCGAGGTATTTCTCCTTCGCTAAACTGGGTAATTCTTTTAAAAACGCTTCCATTTATTTAATTTATTGGCAAAAATACAATTTAAACTTTTAAAAATTATCGTACTTTTGCTCCTTAACAGATTTCAGCAATAAAGATGCAAAACAGTTTAGAGAAAGCCATTAAAAAAGGGTTAAAAGAAATTTATAATGTTTCTGTGGATTCGGTGGAATTTCAGGCAACCAACAAAGATTTTGAAGGAGATATCACCGTTGTTATTTTTGCATTTTTACGCTATATAAAAGGAAATCCTGTTGAAATTGGCACAAAATTAGGTGTCTATTTAAATGAAATCGTGCCTGAAATCAAAGATTTCAATGTGGTTAAAGGATTTTTAAATCTGGTAATTTCCGATACATTCTTCTTGACCTCCTTCAATGAAATCTATACCACTCCAAACTTCGGATTTGTTGAACCAAATCCCAACGAAAAAGCTGTCATGGTGGAATATTCTTCCCCAAACACCAACAAACCGTTGCATTTGGGACATATCAGAAATAATTTATTGGGCTATTCGGTAGCTGAAATTATAAAAGCTTCTGGGAAAAAGGTATATAAAACACAAATTATCAACGACAGAGGTATTCATATATGCAAAAGTATGCTGGCCTGGCAACGTTTTGGAAATGGCGAAACGCCAGAAAGCACTGGTTTAAAAGGCGATAAACTGGTAGGTAATTACTATGTGGCCTTTGACAAAACCTATAAAGAAGAAATTGCCCATTTAATTTCAGAAGGAAAAACAGAAGAAGAAGCTAAAAAACAGGCACCAATTTTGTTGGAAGCGCAGGAAATGCTGCTTAAATGGGAAGCTGGAGATGCAGAAGTTGTTTCTCTTTGGAAGACGATGAACAATTGGGTTTATGAAGGTTTCAACAAAACATACAAAGAACTGGGCGTATATTTCGATAAAAATTATTATGAAAGCACCACTTATTTATTGGGAAAAGATGTAGTGGCCGACGGACTCGAAAAA
>JAQVGD010000037.1 GCA_028696945.1 Lutibacter sp. | reverse complement strand
GCCATTAAAAAAGCCAACTTTAAGGTGGTGTTAGATGCCGTAAATTCAACCGGCGGAATTGCAATTCCGCCTTTATTAGAAAAATTGGGGGTACAATGTGTTGAATTGTATTGTGAACCTAATGGGGAATTTCCACACAATCCAGAGCCTCTAAAAGAACATTTAACCGATATCTCAGAATTGGTGGTTAAAGAAAAAGCAGATTTAGGAATTGTAGTTGATCCAGATGTGGATCGGCTTGCGTTTGTTTGTGAAGACGGTTCTATGTTTGGTGAAGAATACACCTTGGTTGCCTGTGCAGATTATGTGTTGGGAAAAACAAAAGGAAATACAGTTTCCAACTTGTCATCGTCAAGAGCTTTAAGAGATATTACCTTAAAACATGGCGGTAAATACCATGCAAGTGCGGTTGGTGAAGTAAATGTGGTGGAATTAATGAAAAAAACCAATGCGATAATCGGCGGTGAAGGAAATGGCGGCATAATTTATCCTGAATCACATTATGGTAGAGATTCATTGGTGGGTATTGCGTTATTCCTATCTCATTTGGCAAATTCAAAAATTTCCTGTAAAGAATTAAGAGACAGTTATCCTGCTTATTTTATGAGTAAAAATAAAATTGAATTAACACCACAAATTGATGTGGACACTATTTTAAGCACAATTACCGCTAATTATAAAAATGAAGATGTAATTACCATTGATGGTGTAAAAATTAATTTTGAAACTGAATGGGTTCATTTAAGAAAATCGAACACAGAACCGATTATCAGGATTTACACAGAAAGTACTTCACAAAAAAATGCCGATAATTTGGCAAATAGATTTATAACTGAAATTCAAAAAATAATTTAAGAAAAATGTATAATAAAATACTAATTGCATTTTTAATGCTTGTAACTTCTGTGGTTTTTTCACAAGAAGATGAAAATTTAAACGTTGATAACACTTTAACAGATTACAGAAACGTTAAAAGTAACAAAGGAAAAATGTATGTTTATTGGGGGTGGAATAGATCAAATTATTCAAAATCAGATATTCATTTTAAGGGAGAAAACTATAACTTTAAATTACATAATGTAAAGGCGCAAGATAAGCCAAAACCATTTGGTATTTATTATTTAAAACTTGATGAAATTACAATACCTCAAACCAATTTTAGAATTGGTTACTTTTTTAAAGAACATTATACGGTTGCTATTGGTTTAGATCACATGAAATATGTGATGTATAATGATAAAACTGTGAAAATTGACGGTACTATTAATACAGGAGGTGAATTTGACGGAACGTATAATAATGATGATATTGTTTTAACTGAGGATTTTTTAACTTTTGAGCATACAGATGGATTAAATTATATAAATGTTGAAGTAAGCAGGTTTGATAATTTAAATAACTGGTTAAAATTTCCTATAAAACACATTGATATTAATTTAACTGAAGGAATTGGAGCTGGATTGCTATATCCAAAAACAAATACAAAATTATTGGGAAAAGAACGTTACGATGAATTTCATTTGGCAGGATATGGAATATCAGCTCATGCAGGTTTAAACATTACATTTTTCAAATACTTTTTTATTCAATCTAATATAAAAGTAGGTTATATAGATATGGGTGATATCAGAACTACAAATGATAAAAAAGATTCGGCTTCCCAGAATTTTACCTTTTTTGAAAACATGTATGTTTTTGGAGCCAAATTTAATTTAACAAAGTAATTCCACAGCTAGCACGAACTTAAAACTCGTGATTATGCAAATTAACCAGTTAACAAACGCATAAGTGTGGTGCTCACGGCAACTGAGGAAAATTAAAGCGATAAGTTGATTCTGAAATTTTTGAATTATGATTTTTTATTTTTACAAATAGATAACTAAACAAATACACAGTTAAACGATTAAACAGTTCAACAAATCAACCAATTGTTAACCTTTAGTTTTTAATTATTAATTATTTTGGTGCTTTATCTTTGTGTTTGAAGCGTTTATGTGTCCAAAAATAATATTCTGGCTGTGTGCGAATTTGATTTTCAGTTTTTTCAAGGTAGCAATTGGTCAATTCAAAATCAGGATATTTTGAGGCGTCATTTGTGATAAGGCTGAAAGTGCTTTCGTAAAAACCACGTTTTACTTTTTTAATATTCACAAAAGCAATATTTAAATCATACTTTTTCGCCAACATTTCAGCACCTGTGTGAATTGGAACTTTTATCCCTAAAAACTCGCTCCAATAAAAAGTTTTTGAAAGTTGAGGAGATTGATCGCTCAAAAGTCCATAAATAGCTTGAATATTTTTTTTATGGTTTCTGTCTATTTCTCGAACAATTTTTGAGGTGGGTTTTAGTTGTACACCAAACCGTTGTCTTGAATTTAAAATTTTTCTGTTAAAATATTTATTATTAATTTTTGTGAAAGCTGCATATCCCTTATAATCAATAAATTGTGTCAACCCAATAATCCATTCCCAATTTGCATAATGTCCAAATACCAAAATAAGACTTTTCCCATCTTTATAGAGTTCATTCAACAAATCTATATTATTATAAACATACCTCTTATTTAATTCTTCTTTTGAAATGGTAAAAGATTTTATCATTTCAATAAAAATATCCACAAAATGATGGTAAAACTTTTTACTGATCTCCATAATTTCCTTATCAGATTTTTCGGGAAATACCAATTTTAAATTATTGAACACCACTTTTTTCCGATAACCAATCAAATAATAAACCATCAAATAAACAACATCTGAAATAGCGTATAAAACCCGGAAAGGCAATATGGAAATAAGCCAAATTACCGGATAAACTAATATGTAAACTAGGAAATTCATATATAGCTGCAAATATCGCATTAAATATTTAAATATTTTTGGATTGGTGCATAAACAAAGAAAGGGGTTCAGCATTTTTTTATACTTTCGCTGTTTAAAATTTAAATGCATGAATATAAATATCGCTTTGTTATTAATTATTGCTGCCAATGTGATGATATCCATTAAAGGTTTTAGTGATAATTTATTTTTTGATAAATATAAATTCCAAATTGGATCAATTTTAAGAGGGGAAAAAGTAAGAATGTTTTCATCGGTATTTTTACATGTAGATTATTTGCATTTAATATTAAATATGTATGTTTTATATATTTTTGCCCCGCAAATTATCCTAAACCTTGGCGTAGTAAAATTTTTGATTCTTTATTTCGGCAGTTTGCTTGCGGGTAGCATTTTAACGCTCAGTTATCATAAAAAAGAATTGTACTATACCGCAGTGGGTGCTTCAGGAGCCGTTGCGGGTATAATATATGCGGCTATTTTATTAAATCCAGATATGAAACTAATGCTGATTCTTTTGCCAATTCCAATTCCGGGATATATTTTTGGTATTGGGTATTTGATTTATTCTATTTATGGAATGAAAAATAAAGTGGGTAATATTGGGCACGCAGCACATTTGGGGGGATCTGTTGGTGGTTACGCCTTGATGTTATTGGTATATCCAGAAATATTTTTACAAAGTACCTCTACCGTTATTTTATTGGGAATACCCATTGTCTTATTATTGCTTTTCGGAAAAAGATTTTTATAAAAAAAGCCAAACGAAAGTTTGACTTTTTTTTGAGCGAGAGACCGGGTTCGAACCGGCGACAGTCAGCTTGGAAGGCTGAAGCTCTACCAACTGAGCTACTCTCGCAAATGATAGGCAAATATACAATCCTTTTAGACTTACACAAACGTTTTTTTAAGAATTTTAAAATCTTTTTAAATAATGGTATCCCAGTTTTTTATAGCCTTCATTTTCATAAAATCGGTGTGATTTCTCATTCTCAATATAGGTATTTAATTCGGTGGCTTCATAACCAATACTTTGTGCGTAATTGTAAATCCATTCGAATAATTTTTTTCCCAATCCTTTATTTCTATAATTTTCGCCAATTACCACGTGGTCAGGCTCAACCGTTTTTCCGCAATAATGACGCGTTAAAAACCAAAGGCCGCCAATGCCCACCAATTCCTCATTTAAAAACACGCCAATACATTTATAATTTTGTGTTATCATCTCCAACAAGCGTTCTTTTAACACATTTTCAGGCGTATTTGTGTTCAGTTCTCTTAGCAGCGGTAAAATTGAAAATATATTTTCTTTCTTAATTAATTTAATTTCAAGATGTTCCATATTAATAGTAAATTAGCATCATTGATGTCAATAGTAGGAAAATAATTTCAGAAAAAGAATTGTTTCCTATATTATCTGAATTGTTTCAATAATTAAAAAACCAACATACAAGTAGATGATAAGCAACATGTAAGTACACGATTACTTTTCTGACTAAATTATCGTCATTAAATATGCGATGCAAATTAATATTTGGCACATACTTAGCTATTTTTTAGATACATTGCCATAGTTATTTACATTTGCATTATAATTCATATATTTACAAGACCAAATTTTTCAAAATGAAATGTTTATCACATAAATCGGAGATTCAAAATACTTTCTCAAGTGTTAGAAGTTTTTCATTTACTGAAAAGAAAAGTTCAATATCAGAGAAAGAATTAACAAATAAGTTTTTAGATGCAATTCTTGATTTGAAATCTTCATTAAAAGAAAAAACTCATAAAATATATGAGACGAATGCAAATATTGAAAGATTGACTTGGCTAAATGATTTAGATGATGAGTGTTTAATGATTATCAATGATTTGATTTCATCTGCTAAAGACTTACACTCTTCTTTAATTCGTCAATATGTTTCAATGACTTATTTACGCAGACAAGGAATAGCTAAAGAAGAGATTAAAATTTTTAAAAACGCTATAGATGAATTGAAGGAAGCGTATTCTGATTTAGAATCAGTATTTTTTTTCTTACCAGAAATGCCCAATTTTGCTGAAACAACTAAACAGCTTTCACTTATTTAATGTTTAATGAAAATATATTGTTTAGAAGATTTTAAAGTTGAATTTGAAAAACTTATCTCAAAAAAGCAGTATAAATCTCTACAACAGGAAATTATTGATTACTTTTTTGACAAGTCCGTAGAGCAATTGTCCTCTGGCACAAGATTAAATAATAGCTCTGATTCTCCGTATATTAAAAAAAGATTACAGGGAAGTGGAGGTTTTCGATGTTATTTTCTTCTTATTTTAAAAAACAGAAATTTATACTTAATGTTCGTTCATCCTAAAACTGGTTCAATGGGAGCTTCAAACATTAATAATGAATCTAAAGCTTATCTCTATAAAAAAATACTTGATTGTATTAAATCAGACGATTTATATGAATTAAATTTGGATGAAGATCGAAAAGAAATAAGCTTTATTAAGTTAGAAGAGGTTTCTGCATAATTATAGCTAACAAACATTATAATGATACATATTAAAGAAATTTCTACTCAAGAAACCTTTCCAATCCGCCTAGAAGTATTGAGAAAAAACATTCCCTTGCCTTATGAATTTAACGGCGATTTTGATGAGAATACCTTCCATTTGGGTGCCTTTGAAGATGATAATCTTATTGCAGTTTCCAGTTTTATGAAAACGAACAACAGTAATTTTGAAGGAAACCAATACCAGCTTCGGGGAATGGCTACTTTAAAGGAATATCAAGGTTCTGGTGCCGGAAAACTCATGTTGCAAAAGGCCTTTATAATTTTAAAGAAAAAAAACACAGCTGTTTTATGGTGTAATGCACGAATAGCGGCTGTTGATTTTTACAAAAAACAAGGATTTCAAACTTTTGGCGAAAAATTTGAGATTTCATTAGTGGGGAAACATTATGTGATGTTTAAAGAATTAAAATAACTAAAATACGCCCAACAACGCCATTCAATACCTTTTTATTGCATTTTATATAGTAAATAGTACCATTCTATTTTTTCTATTAAAAAAATTACATTAGCTTTGATTTATAATTTGTTAAAAACCAATTGCTAGCCTACAAGTTAAATATTTTTTCTCATAGCGCACCAAAACAAAATAATGAAAAATTGTTTTATAATTATATTTTATTTAGGGTTTTCTTCCTTCTTAATGGGGCAGGATGCTATTGAGATAAATAAACTGAAATGGGAAGTTCAACGAGAATCGGTTGACACTTCTAAAGTGAATCTTTATTTAAAAATTGCTAATTTATATCTGAAAAGTAATACAGATTCTGCTTTTGTTCATTTATCCGAGGCTTTGGTGTTGGCAAAAAAAGCGGCCAACCTGCCTAAAATTGTACAAACACTAAGTACGATTGGACGTTATTATGAAAAAACTGTTAACTATAAAGATGCCATAAAAAATTATAATGATGCTTTTTTGATATGTGAAAAACTGAATGATAAAAAGAAAATGGCCGTGATATACAACTCTCTTGGTATCAATTATTCAGAATTATACGCAGAAGACAAGGCTATTGAATATTATCTAAAATCGTTGAAACTTAATAGGGAAATATCAAATAATGATGGTATCGCATCAAATTATACCAACATTGGCAATTTGTATTATGAAGAAGAAAATTATGAATTGGCTGAAAAATATTTCCGAGACGCATTGCTTATTTATAAGAAACTGAACAGTAAACAGGGAATCTCAAGAGCCTATACAAATATTGCAAATACATTGGCCGACAATGGAAAGGTTGAAGAAGGACTAGATTATTATAAAAAATCTATCGCTATTGCAGAAGAATTGAACGATCAATATGGCATTGCAGTCAATTATAATAATATTGGCGATTGTTATATCAATTTAAAAAAATATAAAGAATCGAAGGAATATTTCGACAAAGCAATGAAAATTGCAGATAGTTTAAAAGAAAAAAGCTTACAGGCCGTAGTGCTTTTAAATATTGCTGATGTTGAAAATAAACAAAAAAGACATCAAAGTGCTATTTATGCCGCAAGAAAAAGTTATGCCTTAGCTGATGAAATCGGTAATTTGGACTATAAAATAGAAAATTTATTAAACGCCTCCAGAGCATACGAGGGTTTAGGAGACAATGTTTTGGCATTGGAACGCTTAAAACAATATTCTGACATAAAAGATAGTTTGTTGAAAATGGATAGGATAAAAAAAATTAAATTATTCAATACCTTAAATGAACTAGAAAAATCACAATATACCATTCAAGATTTATCAGAAACAAGTGAAAAGGCCCAATTAAATTATGAAAGGGAAAAAAAATATACCCATTTTTTAATTATTTCTATGGTCGTCTTCGCTTTCTTACTTATTTTATTGATTCAACAAAATGCATCTAAGAAAAAAGCTTTTAACTTATTGGAGTTTAAAAACTATCAGGTGCATAAGATGAAAGATGAAATTGATAAGCAAAGCGAAAAATTAAAACAATTGAATAGCACAAAAGATAAATTTTTCTCTATAATTGCGCATGATTTAAAAAACCCATTCAATTCAATAGCAGGTTTTACGGAGTTGATGATTGAGAATAATGAAGTATATAATGAAGTGAAACGGTTAAAATTTTTAAAAATAATTGAGGGTTCAACATCAAAAGTTTCAAGTTTGCTCGATAACCTGCTTATATGGGCAAGTTCACAGTCGGGTAAATTAAAATTTGACCCGAAAAATATAAACTTGGCGCAACAAGTTAACGGGGTAATTTCATTTTTGGAAATTCAGGCTATTAATAAAGACATCACTATTTCAAATGCTGTTGATAAAACAATTTTTGTTAAAGCCGACGAGAATATGTTAGACACCATTCTCAGAAACTTAATCTCAAATGCCATAAAGTTTACCAAACTTAAAGGCGAAATACAAATTTATTCAAGCCTTAAAAATGATTTTGTTGAAATTACGGTTAAAGACAATGGAGTTGGAATTTCAGAATCAGAAATTGAAGCAATATTCAATGTTAACGAAATAAATTCGAGTTTGGGAACTTCAAATGAACAGGGCTCAGGATTGGGGTTAATTTTATGCAAGGATTTTGTTGAAAGTCATGGCGGTAAAATTTGGGTTGAAAGTGTTATAAATGAAGGCAGTCAATTTAAGTTTACCCTGCCAATATGGAAAGAATAAATTTTAAAATAATCATTTATATTTATAATGTACTTGCCAAAGATTAAAAACTTCTGGTTTCTAACAGATTAAACCCAGTTAACAAAAATTCTGGCAAGTAATATAATTCCACCAGCCTAAAAAGATGAAGTGGTGTTACACAAAATAATAAAACACAACAATAAAGGTCGGAAAAAATGTATATTTTGCACAATCCCGATTTAAAGTTTTACTATTTTATTTTTCTAAATCGAACAAAAGGGCAGAGTATAAATCAGGTTGTTTGTGCTACTCAAAGTAGATTGAGGTTTTGCTACGACTAGCTTCCACTCAAAAGTAATTGTTTTGATTATTAACTGTTTTATTTTATAATTTTTATGATAATCAGTGTTAATATTCGCAAACACGTGGGCTCTTTTAAATAAGTTTTAATTGTTATATTTGGATATTATTAATCAAGTAAAAAAATCAACATTATGGGAATATTTATTATATTGGGAATTGTAGCAGTATTGGTCATCTGGCTGGTGGCTATTTACAACGGCTTGGTAAGTTTTAGAAACAACAGAGAAAATGCATTTGCAGATATTGATGTACAACTAAAACAACGTCATGATTTAATTCCGCAACTTTTGGGTGCTGTAAAAGGCTATATGGAACACGAAAGAGGCACTTTGGAAGCCATTACCAATGCAAGATCTCGTGCGATGAATGCTGGAACCATCAATGAAAAAATTGCCGCTGAACAAGAGTTAGGTGCTGCACTAAAAGGATTGAGCATTCAGGTTGAAGCATATCCTGATTTAAAAGCGAGTCAGAATTTTATGCAATTACAGACAGAAATTTCCGACATCGAAAATAAATTGGCCGCCGTAAGACGTTACTTCAATGCAGCAACAAAAGAACTTAATATTGCCGTTCAAAAATTTCCAAATAATATTTTTGCGAGTATGTTTGGATTTAAAACGGAACCAATGTTTGATTTAGGCGTTGCTGGAAGAGAACAAATGGATGTAGCTCCTGAGGTTAAATTTTAAGCAGTGGCATTTGTTGGAATTCAAACTCAAATAAAGAGAAACAACAGAAAATCTGTTCTTCTATTAATTGCATTTCCATTATTGGTTTTAGCAGCTGTATTTGCTGTGGTTTATTTTACCACTTATGACGAATATGGAAATCCAGCTCCCGACTTGGCATCCGAGATGTTTATTCAGACAGTTCCATTTGTAACTTCCATAGTTTTGGTTTGGTTTCTCATCGCCTATTTTGCCCATGGAAAAATGATTGCCATGGCAACTGGCTCTAAACCACTAGAGCGCAAGGAAAATATGCGAGTTTACAACTTGGTGGAGAATTTATGCATGAGCGTGGGAATGAAAATGCCCAAAATAAATATTATAGAAAGCGATGCTTTAAATGCCTTTGCAAGTGGATTACAGGAAAAAAATTACTCAGTTACATTAACGCGCGGTATTATCGAAAAGCTTGACGATAACGAATTGGAAGGCGTTATTGCGCACGAGCTGATGCATATTCGCAACAAAGATGTGCGATTATTGGTAGTTGCCATCATTTTTGTCGGTATTTTTTCTTTTGTGGTTCAAATTGCTTTCCGCAGTTTTTTATATGGAGGAATGGGCAACAGAAGAAATAATAAAGATTCGGGAAAATTAATGATAGTAATTTTAGCGGTTTCTTTGATTGCGTACTTAATTTCGATGATTTTCAAATTTTCTTTGAGTAGAAAAAGGGAATATATGGCCGATAGCGGTGCCGCGGAAATGACTAGAAAACCTTGGGCATTGGCTTCAGCATTGAAAAAAATATCAGGCAATCACCACGTTGCAGAAGTAAAATCGGAAGAGGTGCAGCAAATGTTTATTGAAAATACGCCACAAGACACTTCAGCAAATTTATTTGGCGGTTTAAAGGGCTTATTTTCAACCCATCCGCCTATTGAAAAACGCATTCAGTTTTTAGAGCAGTTTTAATTCGATAATTTATTTAAAGGAATTTAAATCTTTCTTAATTTTATACTTTAAATCGGGGCTTTCAAAAATATACATTTTTGAAAGCCCCGACCGTGTTTCTTACTCTTTTATATTTTCTAAATCGAGCAGAAAAGCATAAAATAATGCGGTTCTCTTGTATTTCTCAAAACGTCCGGATGCACCACCATGGCCGGTTTCCATATTGCAATCCATAATAAGTAGGTTGTTATCTGTTTTCAGGTCTCGAAGCTTTGCAACCCATTTTGCCGGTTCCCAATATTGTACCTGACTATCCCAGTAACCAGTAGTTACCAATATATTTGGATAGGCTTTTGCTTCAACATTATCATAAGGGGAATAGGATTTCATATAATCGTAATATTCTTTGTCCTTCGGATTTCCCCATTCATCAAACTCAAAAGTAGTTAATGGAATGGTTTCATCCAGCATGGTAGAAACAACATCCACAAAAGGAACTGCTGCAATTACGCCATTCCATAATGTTGGTTTCATATTTACAATTGCGCCCATTAACAAACCTCCAGCACTTCCTCCAAAGGCATATAGGTGTTTACTGCTGGTAAATCCTTCATTTACTAAAAACTCTCCAGCATCAATAAAATCGGTAAATGTATTTTTCTTTTTCAATAATTTTCCGTTTTCATACCAATCTCTCCCCATTTCCTGTCCGCCTCTTATATGTGCAATTGCATAGATAAAACCCCTGTCCAATAAACTCAATCTGCCCGAATCAAAAGTTGGTTCTGTGCTGTAACCATAAGAGCCATAAGAATATAGCAATAAAGGATTTTCAGCACTTTTTTCAACACCTTTTTTGAAGACTAATGATATTGGAATTTTTGTACCGTCTTTTGCGGTAGCATACAAGCGCTCTGAAGTATAATTATCAGATGAAAAACTGGCATCTAAAACTTCATCTTGTTTAAGCAATACTTGTTCTTTCGTATTCATATTATATTCATAAGTGCTATTTGGCGTAGTAAGAGATGAATAATTATAGCGTAAAAGATCAGTATCAAAATCTAAATTACCTCTTGTGTAAGCGGAATAAGCAGGATCATTAAACTTTATATAATGCTCATCGCCATCCCATTTCATAACACGGATTGTTTGTAAACCGCTCAACCTTTCCTCAACTACTAAGAAATCTTTAAAAAGGTCAAAATCTTCTAAAAAAACAGCCTCTCTATGTGGAATAACATCCGTCCAATTTTCTTTGGAAGTTGCTTTAACAGGTGTTTTTACCAATTTAAAATTTTTGGCATTTAAATTGGTTTTAATGTAAAAATAATCACCGAAATGATCGGGCTGATATTCTAAATTTCGCTCTCTTGGCTGAATAATTTTCCATTCTCCATCAGGTGTATTTGCATCTAAATATTGGTATTCAGAAGAAAGCGTCTGGGAGCTTTCGATCATTAAATATGCTTTGGATTTAGACTTAAAAACACCACAGCTAAAAGTTTCGTCCTTTTCTTCATAAACAAGAACGTCTGCAGACTGGTCTGTGCCTAATAAATGTTTGTAAATTTTATTTGTGCGAAGTGTTTCGGGATCTTTGGTTGTATAAAAAATGGTTTTATTGTCGTTCGCCCATGTTGCACTTCCGCTGGTATTGCTTAATTTGTCGGTTAATGTTTCACCCGTTTCTAAATTTTTAAAATAAATAGTATAGCTGCGTCTTGAAACGGTATCAATACCATAAGCCATTAATTTGTTGTTTGGGCTTACAGCTTGACCACCAATACCAAAATAGGCGTGTCCTTTGGCCATTTTCGGGCCGTTAATCATAATTTCTTCC
Source organism: Lutibacter sp. (assembly GCA_028696945.1). Lineage (GTDB taxonomy): Bacteria > Bacteroidota > Bacteroidia > Flavobacteriales > Flavobacteriaceae > Lutibacter. Next base: position 9,276 of record JAQVGD010000037.1, on the reverse strand, counting down.
GTACCATCACCATCAATTTTTTTTCTGCAATACAAAGCGTAATCTCCACCTTCTTCAAAACGAATGTAGTAAGAATATCCATTGTCATTCACAGGAACAGACTGATCGTCTTTTTTTATGCGACTTGTAATTTCATCGTATAATTTTTTTTGTAATGGTTCTGTATGTTTCATTACTTTATTTAAATAGTCATTTTCTGCATTTAAATAATCCAATACATCTTGAGTTTGTTGGTCTGGTATTTTTGCATTTTTTTGTTCGTCACTTAAGCGCATCCAAAAATAATCATCAATTCTGGTGTCTCCATGAATGGTTAATGATTTTGGGATTTTTTTTGCAATAGGAGCATCAATTAAAAGATGTGCCGGTTTACTTTCTTTACACGAAGTAAAAATTAAAAATAAGGCTACAATAAAATAAAAGGTTTTTTTCATGATTGTTATTTGATTAGTAAATAAAGGACTTTTTGTTATTTTCGATTTATAGGGAATTCCTAGTAGTGACATTTTTAATTTATCTGATTCAGCTAAGTTAAAGAATATATTTAAAATCTTAATAAAAACTTAAAAATTGCTAAAAATTTAGAATGTATTAATCTATTAATTGAATATTGTGAAACATTGTTGTCCGATAAAAATTCATAAAAAGGAATTTATCTCAATCATAATAGAACTTTATAAGCAGTAAGTCCGATGGGATTATAATAGAATTATAAGAGCTAAATGTATGTAGAAACATAAATAATTTAGACATTAAAGTCCCGTTTGGTAAACCTGTTTACATTAAAAATTTAATTGGATATAATTATAATCAACAAGGAATTTGAGTAATATGAACTTCCTGTTAGTAATTACAAATATATATTTTGAACTTAATATTACTTAAAGTTTAGTAAAAAATCAGAACAAAAAACAAGACTCTCCAAAGTATTCTCATAAGTAGTGGATAGACAATTATGTTACCTTTTTCGTTTGGTTTCAATGAATGTGCCAAAAAACCTTGAATTTCCATAATGAAAAGAAAGAAAATCGGGCTTGAAGTCACGAGTAAGAACGTTTTTGAATGTGTGTTCTTTACTATCTAAAAATAAATACCCAACACTATTGCCATTATTATCAGAATACTATATATTCTTCTGGTTATCTAAGTTATTTTGATTTTAAAGGTGGAACATGCCATAATTCTTAGCGTTAAAACTCATTAAAGGTATTTTGCCATAAGACTTCATTTTTTTGAGCAGATTCAGATAAAACAATTCTGAAGTAAGGCTATGGCTTTCGCGTTCAAGCATTGCGATTATGTCTGCATTGGTCTTGTTGAAGCATATTTTCAGCTCATTGAAAATATCATCTGAATATAAAATATCCAATTCTATGTTTGCGTAGTCCACATGCTTATTAACCCTTTTTTCCAACACTATTTTTTCTCCTTTATCTATGGGCTTTTCCAATGGAGAGATATGCACTATTTTAATTTTGGCTTTTAGAGGCTTGGCAATTGTTGCCAGCATTCTAATAGCATCGAGATCTTCAACTTGAAAATCTGTGGCATATATAATAGTTTTGATTGGGTTATAACTAGTATCTTCTGGAATTGTCAATACGGGATAAGCTGCCTTTTCAATAAGACCTCTGGCGGTACTGCCCATAATCAATTTTCGTAATTTGCTTTCGCCTTTCATTCCAGTAACAATTAATAAAGATTGAATTTTTTCGGATTTGGATACAATTCCATCTACGGCAGATTTATTTTGAATCGCTTCAACTTCAATGTTCATCTTTTTTAAATCACTTCCTAAATGTTTCTTGCAAAATTCCTCAAGTTTGGCAGTATGCTCTCTAAAAGCATCTTTATCAAGATTTGGGAAAGGTTGTTCTATTTTGGATCGCAAAATTGTAGGATTATTAAATACATGGATTGCCAATAGTTTGGCTTTTAGTTTCAAACACATCCCATGAGCATATTTTAGGGCTGCAACGGAGTTTTCAGAATAATCGGTGGTGTATAGGATTGTTTTCATTTGGCAGTTGTTTCAATTATGAACTAAAATTACACATTCAATTATAGGCATCAAATGACCTAGGTCATTTGATACATTTTATCTTGATAGTACATTTACACTTTAAAAATGTAATATTTGAAAAAGGACAGAAAGTTCTTAATATTAATGACACAATGGTTTAAAACAGCATTTAAATTTAGATTTTATTGCATTACTTTGGCTTTGTAATAAGATTACAGGCTTTTTATTCCTAATTTTAGACCAATAAACCCAGCCACATATAATGTATAATGTAGTTTTCCGCAAAGTATTAAACCCTGTGCCTACCAGTTCGGTTGATGCCTATCAGGTCGTAGCGAATTATTTGATACATAAAAATTAAGAACTCAAATTAATAATAATGAATTGGATTCTGCTTTATGAAGTCGTTTATGTTATTGTAATGCTCTTGGTAGCTATGAGAGTTTTATATGATACACGAAGCGATACAAAGGCATTGGCTTACATCCTTTTCATTGTTTTTATACCAATTGTTGGAATACTCTTTTATTTTTCCTTCGGAATAAATTACAGAAAACGAAAACTATACAGCAAAAAGATTATTCAGGACTTGCAATTTAGAAAACGCATCATTGATAAAATGAATGAATATTCCAAAACCATCAGTGACTCAGGACTAATATCAGAAAATTATCAGAATTTAGTTGAATATATCCGTAACGCCAGTAATAATAGTCCTTTAAGCGCAAATAATGAGGTAAAATTACTTATTAATGGAGAGGAAAAATTCCCTGAATTGTTAACAGCTTTAAAAAATGCTAAGACCCACATTCACATAGAATATTATATTTATGAAAATGATATCACTGGAAACGCCGTTGCAGAAATACTGATGGAAAAAGCACAGCAAGGTGTTGAAGTGCGCTTTATGTACGATGATTTTGGAAGTAATGGTTTAAATAAAACATTCATAGAAAAATTGAGGGAAGCAGGCGTTCATACTGCATCTTTTTATAAAATTAAATGGTACGCCTTAGCCAGTAGGTTAAATTATAGAAACCATCGAAAGATTATTGTTATAGATGGTAATACTGGCTTTGTTGGTGGTATCAATATCAGTGATAAATACCGAAATGATCTCGAAACAAAAAACGGATTATTTTGGCGCGATACGCATCTAATGATTAAAGGGAAAGCCACTTCTTATTTGCAATATCTGTTTATATGCGATTGGAATTTTTGCAGCACAACAAATTTAGGGTATAGCGAAACGTATTTTCCAGCATCTTTTAAAAATAAAACGTTAGAAAATGAAGTGGTACAAATTGTTGCTTCGGGTCCAGACAGTAAACAACCTGTTATTTTCTATTCGCTGTTAGAAGCGATAGGTTCTGCCAAAAAAAATATTTATATAACAAGTCCGTATTTTATTCCTGGCGAAAGCTTAATGGATGTTTTAATTATTGCCATTCAAAGCGGTTTGGATGTAAAAATTTTAATTCCCGGTGTGTCTGATTCAAAAACAATTAATGCAGCAGCAAGTGCCTATTATACCGAATTACTGCGATATGGAGCAAAAATTTACAAATACAACAAAGGCTTTGTTCATGCAAAAACCATGGTAATTGACGATGATTTGGCAATTATCGGTTCGGCAAATATGGATTACAGAAGTTTTGATCTCAATTTTGAAGTCAATGCAATGGTGTATAGTAAAAAGATAGCAAAACAACTTACCGAAGCTTTTTATAATGATTTACAAGTATCTGAAAAAATAGATACCAATACTTGGCTCAACAGACCAAAGTATATTCATTTATGGGAAAAAATTGTGCGATTGCTATCCCCATTTTTATAAAAATATGATTTTCGATTTTCTTAAGAAAGATTTCCAAACTGACCCACATCATTGGTTCTTTTTATCCTTTAAATTAATTTTACGCTATTAAATATGCTTTAAACATGAAATTGTATAAAACCACAATCCTGTTTCTTTTGGCTACCATTTTAGTAGTATATATAAGCTATGCACAAGATAGTATTTCTCTTAACTTAGAATCCGCTATTGAGTTAGCACTTCAAAAAAACACAGAAATCGCTATTGCAAACTATCAGGTTAACACTTCAGAATTTGCCCTAAAAGTGGCTAAAGGTACGGTAACTGATATTGATTTTACCGCTGCAAAAGCTAAGTTAGAAAAAATGGATCTTACGGAAGAGGCTTTCATACTTGCGAAAAAACGATATGAATTTGGTGTTGGAACTTTTTTGGAAGTCAACAATGCCGAATTATCATTTACACAAACACGCCTTTTTTGGCTTCAAGCCATCTCAGATAATAAGGCAGCGTATTATGATTATCAATTATTAATAGGAAAAGATTAAATCGAAATCAATGAAAAAGTCAACCATTATCGTCCTTGGAATTATAGCACTTCTTGTAATGGGCTATTTTGTTGTAAAGCCTGCGCTAAAAAACAAAAATCTGGAGTTTTCCTATACCACCATAAAAATTGGAGCACTGGAAGCTATTGTATCCAGTACAGGAACGCTGGAAGCCATTAATACTGTTGAAGTTGGTACGCAAATATCTGGTACCATCTCAAAGATTTATGTGGATTATAACGACAGGGTAACAGTGGGGCAACTTTTGGCCGAAATGGATTTAAGATTGCTGCAAACCAACTTGTTAACTGCCCAAGCGAATCTGGCAGTTAACAAGGCACGTTTTAAACAAGCTGAAGATGATTTTGAAAGAAATAAAGTGTTGTATAAAGAGAAGGTAATTTCAGAGCAACAATATAACAACTCAAAATATGCTTACGAACAAGCTTTGAGTAGCCAAAAAGCCTCTGAAGCCTCTGTAAAAAATATTGAAGTAACTATGAGCTATGCCCATATTACATCGCCCATAAATGGAACAATAACCGAACGAACGGTAGAAGAAGGACAAACCGTAGCAGCAAGTTTTGCAACTCCGCGAATGTTTATTATAGCGGAAGATCTTTCAAAAATGCAGATTTTAGCAGATGTGGATGAAAGCGATATTGGTTTTATTAGAGATAGCATGCAAGTACGCTTTACGGTTCAAACCTTTCCTGAAAAAGAATTTTATGGAACTGTAAGTCAAATAAGATTGCAGCCCATAAGAATAAATAATGTGGTTAATTATCAGGTAGTGGTAGATGTTGATAACGAAAAAGGACTCCTATTGCCTGGAATGACAACCAGCTTGGAATTTGTGGTCAATACCGCCAAGGATGTTTTGTTGATTAATAATTCTGCCTTGCGTTTCAGACCAACAGAAGCAATGTTAAAGGAAATTAAACCAAGACTTATTGAAAAAGCTACTGCTTTTTTGCCCGATTCGTTGCAGCAAGCATTTTATGAGGATATTAATAATGAAGAAACCTTTAGTCCCGTCAACTTTAAAAAGGAATTACCCTCAAATTATGATGGCTTCTTTTATAAGGATAAAAATGAAAAGTTAGATTTTCAATTTATCGAAATAGGAATTAAATCTGGGTTGGAATCTGAGATTAAAAGGTTTTTGGGTGGGACTGCCTTAAAAGAAGGAGATAAAGCCATTAACAGTATTAAATCGAAGAAATAAAATGGCAGTCAAAAAAGTCATAGAAACCAAAAAATTGTGTCGCATATTCAAAACTGGCAAAATAGAAGTACACGCCTTAACCGACATTGATTTGGTTATAGAAGAAGGTGAGTTTGTGGCTATTATGGGTTCTTCTGGTTCTGGAAAATCTACTTTATTACATATTATTGGCTGTTTAGATAGACCAACTTCTGGGGAATATGAGTTGGATGGAGTTTTAGTAAATGTATTAAATAAAAATCAATTAGCAGATATTAGAAATCAAAAAATAGGCTTCATATTTCAGAGTTACAACCTGTTGTCGCGAACTACTGCTCTTGAAAATGTAGAATTGCCTTTGGTTTATGACAGAACTGGACGCTTTTCAAATTCCAAAGAGCTTGCAACAAAAGCATTGAAACAAGTTGGTTTGGCAGACCGAATTTACCATAAAACCAACGAACTTTCTGGCGGACAGCAACAACGCGTAACCATTGCTAGGGCTTTGGTTAACAATCCGGCACTTATTCTAGCAGATGAACCTACAGGAAATCTAGACACCAAAAACAGCCTCGAGATTGCAGACCTTTTTGTAAGGTTAAACGATGAAGGAAAAACCATAGTAATGATTACGCACGAAGAAGAAATTGCACAGTTTGCAAAACGGATAATCTATTTAAGAGATGGTCGCATTTTAACCGATAAAATAATAAAAGACCGAAGCACCAAAGCAAGTGTTCTAAAAGAATTAAAACTAACATCATAATTAAAATGAAACAGCTTTTAAGAATATTTAAAGTAGCTTTTCAAGCCATCAATAAAAACCGAAGTAGAAGTTTACTTACTATGCTCGGGATTATTATTGGTGTTGCCGCTGTAATTATGACTATTTCTGCAGGCGAAGGTGCTGCAAAACAGGTTCGAGATCAAATATCTGGTTTGGGCTCAAATCTATTAATGATACGCACAAAATCCGAACGACGAGCAGGTATAAATGTAAGAATGGGAAGACCTTTAGACAAAAAAGACTATGATATTTTGAAAAAAAGCGCGGTTTGGATGCCAGAATTATCGCCTTTGGTTGGTATTGGCGGACAGGTAATTGGTCCTGATGGGAATTATTCAAGTACAGTTTATGGAGTTTCTTCAGCATATTTTAATATTTTGAGCAGAGATATTGCATTGGGCGAAGTTTTTACGGCAGAAGATGTAAAAGCAGCCAGTAAAGTCTGTGTTATTGGAGAAACTATTCGGGAAGAACTTTTTTCGGGTCGTGATCCTATTGGTAGTCAAATTAGAATAAACAAAGTCCCTTTTACCGTTATTGGATTGTTAAAAGAGCAAGGACAAGGCGCAATGGGCCAAGATCAGGATGATATTATTATTGCACCTTATACCACAATTCAAAACAGGCTATATGGAAGTACGGAATACAATATGATTATGGCAAGTGCATCTAGTGAAGATGCCGTTGAGGATGCCAAATTAGAAGCTTCTATGCTATTGAGAGAAGCTCACAGACTTTTACCAGACCAAGAAGATGATTTTGAAATTACAACACAAATTGAAATTCAGGAAATCTCTGGCAGTATAATGAACATCTTAACCATTCTATTGGGTGCTATTGGTAGCATTTCTCTAATAGTAGGTGGTGTGGGTATTATGAATATTATGTTGGTATCTGTAACGGAACGCACTCGTGAAATTGGAACTCGCTTGGCTCTTGGCGCAAGGGAAAGTGACATACTTATCCAGTTTTTAATTGAAGCCATTACCCTGAGTTTGATTGGGGGAATTATTGGGATTATTTTTGGTATTTTGGGAAACCAATTGGTTTATAAATTAACCAATTTTGTTATCCCCACTTCTATGTCCTCAGTTTTAATAGGTTTTGGATTCTCTGTTTTTATAGGTGTCGCTTTTGGGTATTTTCCCGCTAGAAAAGCTGCAAAGTTAAATCCAATTGATGCCATACGATATGAGTAGAATTTCAGCAATAAGTTAATACTTTAGATTAAGATGATATACAACAATCCTGAAATTTTGAAACAAGCTATTGTGTATAGAGGCGATGTTGCTATATTAGTAGAAATACCCAGAATATTGTTAATATTTAAAAAAGGTCAAATAATAACAGTTTAATTTAATATTCATTATTTCAACTATATTATGTTAGAATCCAGACCCTTAAAAAACCTATCCGTTCATTTAGAAAGTCTTATAAAAGGTCGCTTATGGCTTCAGGTAATTATCGGACTCGTGCTTGGGGCGGCGTTGGGCGTTCCGCTAAACCCTTCTACTGGACTTGTTTCAGAAGATTTTAGTTCGTGGTTGGCAAATTGGCTCGACCTACCGGGTCAAATATTTATGAGGCTGGTTCAAATGGTCATGATTCCGTTGATATTTGCATCAATTGTTTCGGGAATCGTCATCAACACTTCGGATAATCTAAAAACATTCGGACTACGACTGTTGCTATATTTCATTTTTACCACCATTATTTCGATAATCATAGGTATAGTAATTACTTTAGCTATGAAGCCTGGCCAATATGTATATTCCCTTGGTGGATTACCGAACAGTGGAGAAAACGTAACCATACCTATTGAACAAAACGATCTTTTCGAGAACGTGCCCTTGGCTATTTCCAAACTTATCCCCGATAATCCATTGGAGTCCATTTTGATGGGTGAAATGTTGGGTGTTGTCATTTTTACTATAATAATTGGTGTGGCTATTACCCAATTGCACGATAAAACCGCCCAACCTATCATTCGTTTTACCGAAGCAGTTCAAAAAATTTGTATGATTGTAGTATCTTGGGCAATGATGCTTGTGCCCTACGCCGTATTTGGGCTAATGGCAGCCTTGATTTCAAGAATAGGTGTTGAGATATTTCTAGGTCTTGGGTATTATATGTTGGTGGTTATCACAGGATTGATAATATTGCTTATATTTTACCTTATGCTGGTCTGGCTGTTCGCGAAGAAAAATCCTTTAAAGTTTTTACGGGCGATACGAGAACCTCAATTATTGGCATTTTCTACCGCCAGTTCTGCGGCCGTTATGCCAGTCTCCATGAAAACAGCTAATGAAAAACTAAAGGTGTCAACCAATATCAGTGATTTTATAATTCCGATTGGGGCAACGATAAATATGGATGGAACGGCTTTATTTCAATGTGTAACAACTCTTTTTATGGCACAGGCTTATGGTATAGAACTATCCATTATAAGTTTGGCGTTGATTACTGCGACAGTTGTTGCGGCTTCCATAGGAACACCCGCCATTCCTGGAGGCGGAGTTATTATTCTAGCATCGGTATTACAGAGCGCAGGAATTCCTATAGATGGATTGATTGTTATTATTGGTATAGATCGTATTTTGGGAATGTTCAGGACTGTAGTAAACGTAACAGGTGATCTCACGGCATGTTTAGTTTTTGATAGGATTTATGGGGTAGCATTAACTTCAACTCCAACTCCAGCACGTAAAGCTGCAAAATTAAACCCTATGGATGACTTGCACTTTGAGTTGTGACAAGAATCGAGACTGTAACCCACATTGCAGCCTAACTGTTAAAAAATGATCTAAAAGTGTTAAAAAAAGGGTGGTTTTAGGGGTATATTGGGGAAAAAAGCGTTGAAACGCCCTGTTTTCGTTTCGTTTTGATTTGTAGTAC
>JAQVGD010000202.1 GCA_028696945.1 Lutibacter sp. | reverse complement strand
TTAATCTTGATTCTGTCTGTAACATAATTATTTAGCTCTTTCTAGGATTTCTACTAACCTCCAACGTTTTGATTTACTCATTGGACGAGTTTCCATTATTTTAACAGTATCTCCAATATTGCAATCATTTTTCTCATCGTGAGCCACATATTTTTTAGTGCTTAACACGAATTTACCGTACATAGGGTGTTTCACTTTTTTAACTTCAGCCACAACAATAGATTTCTCCATTTTGTTACTTGAAACGATACCTATTCTCTCTTTTCTAAGATTTCTTTTTTCCATCTTTACTTCTGACTACAATGATTGTAATTCTCTTTTAGTTAATTCTGTGGCAAAACGCGCCACATCTCTTCTAAGGGCTCTCAATTGCATTGGAACATCCAATGGTGTAATTGCATGAGCCATCTTTAGATCAATATAACTCTTCTTTGAACTTTCAAGTCTATCTTGTAACTCGTCAGTTGATAATTCTATAATTTCAGATTGTTTCATTTTTTTAATCGGTTATTAAGCGTTATCAAAATCTCTAGCCACCATAAACTTTGTTTTCACAGGAAGTTTTTGTGCCGCTAAACGCAAAGCTTCTTTTGCTATATTCATTGGAACTCCTCCTACTTCAAACATAATTCTGCCTGGTTTAATTACGCAAACAAAATATTCCGGTGCTCCTTTACCTTTACCCATACGAACTTCTAATGGTTTTTTGGTAATTGGCTTATCTGGAAATACTTTAATCCATAATTGACCTTCCCTTTTCATATAACGTGTTGCTGCAATACGAGCTGCTTCTATTTGACGTGATGTAAGAAAGGTTTGCTCCAAAGATTTGATTCCGAACATTCCATTTGAAAGTTCATGGCCTCTTTGTGAATTCCCACTCATATTTCCCTTGCCCTTCTGTACTTTACGATATTTTACTCTCTTTGGCTGTAACATTTTACCTTCTAAATTTTAAAAATTTATTTTCTTCTACGAGGTTGTGATTTTTTCGGAGCATCACCTCTTTCTGGTTTTCCTCCTTGTTTTTTAGAAAGACCAACTAGTGGAGACAATTCTCTTTTACCATAAACCTCGCCTTTCATAATCCATACTTTTACACCCAATCGGCCGTAGGTAGTATGTGCTTCAACAAGTGCGTAATCAATATCAGCTCTAAAAGTTGAAAGAGGAATTCTTCCTTCTTTATAATTTTCTGAACGTGCCATTTCAGCACCATTTAAACGACCTGAAATCTGAACTTTGATTCCTTCAGCATTCATACGCATAGTTGCAGCAATAGCCATTTTTATAGCTCTACGGTATGAAATTCTGTTCTCAATTTGACGGGCTATACTTGAGCCTACCAAACGAGCATCTAATTCCGGACGTTTAATTTCAAAAATATTGATTTGAAAATCTTTACCAGTAATTTTTTTAAGTTCTTCTTTTAACTTGTCTACCTCTTGTCCGCCTTTCCCAATAATAATACCAGGTCTAGCAGTAGTGATAGTAACGGTTACAAGTTTAAGGGTACGCTCAATAATTACTGTTGAAACACTTGCTTTAGATAATCGGGCATTTATATACCTTCTTATCTTATCATCTTCAGCAATTTTATCACCGTAGTCTCTACCACCATACCAGTTAGAATCCCATCCTCTGATAATTCCTAAACGATTTCCTATTGGATTTGTTTTTTGTCCCATTTATACTTATGATTGATTGCTTACATTTTTACTTCCTAAGACTAATGTCACGTGATTAGATCTTTTTCTAATACGATGTGCACGACCTTGAGGTGCTGGTCTTAATCTTTTTAACATTCCTGCGCTGTCAACAAATATTTCCTTTACGAAAAGACCTGCATCTTCAATACTTGCTGTTTCATTTTTGGCTTGCCAGTTTGAAATAGCACTTGTTAATAATTTTTCAAGATTTATTGAAGCTTCTTTTGAATTGAATTTCAAGATTTGAAGTGCTTTTTCAACTTCAACACCTCTAACTAAATCCGCAACTAAACGCATTTTTCTAGGTGATGTAGGACAACCAGTAAGCTTAGCAAAACCTAATTGCTTCTTATCTTCTTTTATCTGCTGTGCTCTTATTTTTTTTCGAACTCCCATGATACCTACTTATTTTTTACCTTTATTTTTTGCGCCACCGTGACCTCTATAAGAACGTGTTGGCGAAAACTCTCCTAATTTATGACCTACCATATTTTCAGTTACATAAACTGGTACAAACTGACGACCGTTATGTACAGCAATAGTTTGTCCTACAAATTCTGGTGTAATCGTTGAGGCTCTCGACCAAGTTTTGATTATTGATTTACTTTTTGATTCCAAGTTTCCCTGAACTTTCTTCTCTAGTTTACGAAAAACGTAAGGTCCTTTTTTTAATGAACGTGCCATATATCAATTATTTTTTTCTACGTTCTAAAATATATTTATTACTCGCTTTGGTCTTAGATCTGGTTTTGTAACCTTTAGCAGGTATTCCATTTCTTGATCTAGGGTGTCCTCCAGAAGCTTTACCTTCACCACCACCCATTGGGTGATCGACAGGGTTCATCACTACTGGTCTTGTTCTTGGTCGTCTTCCCAACCAACGAGATCTACCAGCTTTTCCAGAAACCAATAATTGATGGTCACTATTTGACACTGCGCCAATAGTAGCCTTACAAGTTAAAAGAATCATTCTAGTTTCACCTGAAGGCATTTTCACAGTTGCATATTTACCTTCTCTTGCCATTAATTGCGCAAAAGCGCCTGCACTACGAGCTAAAACAGCTCCTTGACCAGGATATAATTCTATACAAGAAATTGTTGTTCCCAATGGAATTTTGCTCAATAATAAGGTATGCCCAACATCAGGAGTAGCTCCTTCGCCAGACATTACTTTTTGACCAACTTTTAATCCATTTTGAGCAATAATATATCTCTTTTCTCCATCTGCATAAAACAATAAAGCTATAAAAGCAGTTCTGTTTGGATCATACTCAATAGATTTTACAATTGCAGGAACGCCATTTTTATCTCTTTTAAAATCGATAATACGGTATTGCTTTTTATGACCGCCGCCTACATAGCGCATGGTCATTTTTCCATTGTTATTTCGACCTCCAGATCTTTTATTCGGAGCTGTTAAGCTTTTTTCCGGCTTATCAGTAGTAATGGTGTCGAACCCATTTACTACTCTAAAACGCTGACCTGGTGTTATTGGTTTTAATTTTCTAACTGACATTTTTTATATTTCTTAGATATTGCCATAAAAATCGATAGTTTCTCCATCAGCTAAATGAACTATTGCCTTCTTATAAGCTCCTGATTTTGCATGCACCATACCACTTTTAGTGAATTTGGTATTGCGTTTAACAGGGTAGTTCATTGTTTTTACACTTGCAATTGCAACGCTGTATGCTTTCTCAACAGCATTTTTAATTTCAAGTTTGTTAGCTTTTTTATTTACAACAAATGCGTATCTGTTTAATAATTCGCTTTGGCTTGTCGCCTTTTCCGTTATAATAGGTTTAATTAAAATATTCATATCTGTTACCTATTTACTTAGATTAATTTCTATCCCTTCTAAAGAACTTTCTGAAAGGACTACTTTATTTGCATTTAATAATTCGTAAGTACTTAAACCTGAGTTGATTACGGTTTTTGATCTTTTTAAATTACGCGATGACAAATATACATTATTATTTGACTCAGCCAACACAAATAAACATTTTTTGTTTTCAATGCCCAAAGCCGCTAAAACAGCAGTAAAACTTTTGGTTTTTGGCGTTTCAAAATTAAAGTCTTCAACAACAATAATATTGTTCTCTTTTGCTTGAATACTCAATGCTGATTTACGGGCTAGTTTTTTTAAGTTTTTATTCAATTTGAATGAATAATCTTTTGGTCTTGGTCCAAAAACACGTCCACCACCTCTAAATACAGGAGATTTTATGCTACCTGCACGTGCGGTACCAGTGCCTTTTTGTTTTTTAATTTTACGAGTACTTCCAGATATTTCGGCTCTTTCTTTAGCTTTGTGGGTTCCTTGTCTTTTATTGGCCAAAAATTGCTTTACATCTAAATATACCGCATGGTTATTTGGCTCAATTCCATATACAGCATCAGAAAGTTCCACTTTTCTACCTGTATCTTTTCCTTGTATGTCTAAAACTGATACTTCCATTATTTCTGAATAATTACATAAGCGTTTTTATGACCAGGAACACATCCTTTAACCACAAGTAAATTCTTTTCAGGAACTACTTTTAAAACTCTTAAATTTTGAACTGTAACTTTGTTTCCTCCCATTCTTCCTGCCATACGCATTCCTTTGAATACTCTAGCTGGATAGGATGCCGCACCGATAGAACCTGGTGCTCTTAAACGGTTATGTTGACCGTGTGTTGCTTGTCCAACCCCAGCAAAACCGTGACGTTTAACAACACCCTGAAAACCTTTACCTTTTGAAATTGCTGAAACATCAACAAATTCTCCTTCAATAAAAAGTTCAACTGTAAGTTGATCTCCTAATTTGTGCGCATCTTCAAACTCTTGAAATTCAATGACTTTCTTTTTAGCAATTGTGCCAGCTTTTTTAAAGTGACCATCTAAAGCTTTATTAGAGCTTTTTGCCGTTTTGTCATCGAAACCAAGTTGAAGGGCTTTGTACCCGTCCACCTCTATGGTTCTGACTTGGGTGACTACGCATGGACCTGCTTCGATTACTGTACAAGGAATATTTTTCCCGTTTTCGTCGAATAAGCTGGTCATTCCGATTTTTCTACCTATTAACCCAGACATTCTAATTTAATTATTAATTATTATTCTACTTTTATTCAAAAAAACAGGGTTAAAA
>JAQVGD010000201.1 GCA_028696945.1 Lutibacter sp. | reverse complement strand
AAATTTCTTTCTCCTCAGCACTATCGGTAAACCTTTTCTTATCAAAGGTAGTACCCCAAGCATCCTCGCACATCTGTTTTGTCATTCCAATTTTTACTTGATTTTTTGCAACTAGTTTTCCGTATTCAGCTCCGTACTTTTTTACATAGCCATCAACTCTTGCTTTCTCTTCTGCAATCTTTCTGCTTTCCTGTTTCTGTAAATCATCTTTAAACGTAATTACATCACTAAAAACAGGACGCCCTCTTTGACTGTCGTTGAAAAGTATAAATGTATTTTCCTTATTCTTTAGTAAGTAAACGAGAATTACACTTTCGTCAGAATCAGGGTTGTTGGACTTGCCGAGAACTTCGCTACGGATTAATGTGAATTCCCCAGACAACTCAGACTTTTCATTAACTCTTAAAAACTCATCAACATTGGGAAACATTCGAGCACTAATGTAATCGGTTGCAACAAGGGTGTTGTTTTTAAGTAATTGTTGTCTTTTAACAAAATACGGTACAAGAATAAACCTATTGCTATAATCGGATTCAACCGAGTATATTACTTCACCTGTGGTTTCGTCTTTTAGCTCCAAAAGCAATGCGCCACTTAAACCCAAGCCTATGTTTTTATCCTTTTTTACACAGTCGTAGTATTGTGTTTTGTCCAAAGATGGATGGATTTTGAGAATAGTATAGTACTTATCTCCAACTTCTTCCCAAGTTAGATATTTCAATGGATTAGAGACAGTGAAGAAAATTGTGCTGGTTTTATTAAATTCGTTACTGTATGAGGGGTAATAAATTTGAAGCCCAACGTATCTTTTGTAAAATTCTTCAACCGTGCATTTTTCATCATTTGGTATTCGCCAATGAGTTCTATAGTAAGAATTGTAACTTACAAAAGCCTCTAAGCTATCGTATTCAGGGGCTATGATTACTTTTTTCTCAGGCTCTTTTTTCTCGACTGTGGTAACAGAGATTTGAGCATTGCTATGTATGCAAAATGAGGTGACTGCAAATAATGTACTGATATATAGTTTCATAATAAAGGTGTATTTAAAATGATTTGTTTTGTGAAATGATTATAATTTTACGAATTCCGCCCAATTAAAAGTGTTAACCGTGGTTGAATTGCTCCCATTTTTCAGGCTATAAACTTCGAGTTGATATATTGAAGGCCCATCTTCATTTTCCATTAAACCGTGAAAATATGGTCTATATATGGCTAGTACCTGACGGCATTTATTTGGAATAAGCCTTGATGAATTAAAATCCCTAAGCGATGGATTCTTTCCTGAATATTCTGCTTTTTGGCCAATATTTATAGTGAAAATTACTTTAACTCTGCAAAAATGGTGCATAAGCTCAAGTGCTTTAATAAATTCGTCAACATCACTATACGCACAATTCCAAGTGGAGTATTTGTTTAGGAAATCGCTGTTATCAATAAAAACTGTTGAGTAGGATTTTTTTTCTAAGAGCCACATCAACTTTATGTATGCATCCAACCCAAAATACTCAAAATTTGTCCTAATCTTAAGACCCGGGTTAATACTACTATCAGTGCTTATAAGGTGTTCCTTAATTCTCTCCTTATAATCTTGGTAGCTAATAAATAGCACCTTCTCCCTTTGGGCTAAGTGATTGGCGAGTTTAAGGCAAAATGCGGTTTTACCCTCTCCTTTTAACCCGCCAACAGCAGTTAGCCCAATAGGCAATTCAATTGATTCCATAATTTTTGAAGTTTAGTTAATATGGAATCAAAGGTAGTGTGGGGGTATGCCAAAGGGTGGCGCACGCTAGAGGAATTCTAATTAACCTCTAATTTTTTAGTATTTATGTAATCTTTAACTTTGTTAACGACTTTATTTACTACGGTAATGTCTCCTTTTTCAAAATCCTGTAATTTTTTGTATAACTGTTCTTTATCGAAAATTATATCGCAATTCTTCCATTCCCATTTTTGATTTTCTTTGTTTTCTACCAATAAACCAACAAAAAGAGATTGTTTTTCGAATGCACCCTTTCCATTAAAGGATTCTATACCTAAACGACCATTTGAAACACGAATGAATATACTTCTGAAAGATTTAATATTAACTATTTCTATTTCTGCCTTTGGGTAATCCTTTCGTAGTTCCTCAAAAACAGATTCTCTTAGTCTATTTGAAACATCTTCAATTGCTGAGTCAAAAGTGCTTTTAATTTTTTCTGCACTAGCAATATCATTAAGTATAGACTTTTTTACTTGCTCCTCCATAAGCGTTGATGTTAATTGGTTAGTTAAACTCTTTATAAGAATAATGTACTGATTAATTGATTCGTGCAATATTGGATAAGAGACGCTTGATTTTAAGCATTCTTGTAGCCATTTTAGGATGTCTAAGCTATAAGAAATGCAATAGAAATCAACATCTTTTATTAATCTTAGTCCTTTTTCTTTACTTACAATGCTCGTGTCATTAGGGGCATCACTATTTAAAGTTAGATAAAGCAGCAGTTTACCTGTTTTGCTATTCAAAAAGTTATGGTATCGGAGTAATTGTAGATGTTGGTCTCCTGCAAAAATTTTATTTTCAATACAAATATTGAACTGTTTATTAGAAAGATAGATATCAATTTGTCCCCCTTTAACTTTTTCATCATTAATTTTTCCAATGTAGTATTCTGTAAATACAGATGTGTTAGAAACATCTTGAATCTCTATCCCATTTTTTTCCTCTAAAACATTTGTTTTTAAATAATTCAGGAATAGCTTCAGAAATTCATCACCTAAACCGTGTGAGCCCTTTGGGTTAAGTAATTCTGCAATCATAGCAGAGTGAGTTTTCACCTCATCAGTTCGCCTGTCGAGAATGTCAAATAGATTAAATTTTTCACCCTTTAACAATGATATTTCTTCGTATTTCTCACTTATTGCTTTAACCTCTTTTAAAAGAGAACTGAGTTTATCCATAATACTAATAAGTTTTTATTCAGAGAGATAATTATATATTTTAAAGGCATACTTGTAATTCGGGTACTTTAGATTTTCTTTCTTTGAAAAAATTCTCTCGTTTACTATTTCTCCCAAAGTTGACCCCAAAAAAGGTTGACTTAAAAAAACATCAATTTCTCTCTGGTTGTTATGGTTGAATTCATCTACGAATTTAGCAACTATTTCCTTACTTTTTATACCTGTTGCAAGAGAAAATAATGAAATAAGTTGATGTGGGTATGCAAGCCAACCCAAAGAATCGGATAGAATACTATCTATTATTGGGTTCTTGATTCCAATATATGGCATCAAAGGCTTGTCTAGTTCGATGAAGTACGTGCAAAGCAGGGTTAAAGACCTAATATCAGTGCATTCTATTACTTTTAAATGCTCTTTTAGCGAAATAACGGGTATTATGTCAAAGATACTGAAAGGCTGAAGGTAAATAATTTCCTTTGCACTATTTTGTGAAAGAGAAGCAACATAAACATCACAGTTTTCATTTACTGATTCATAGTTTTTTTTTATTAACTCTCTAGTTGAAGCATTTAGTTTTATATATTCAACAACCTTTTCTTCAATGCTCTCAATCTTTAGCGAATACTTTTGAGATGTGATATTATATATTTCATTTTCAATATATTTTAAAAAGTGAAGTTCAGTTTGAATTACAATAAAAATTTCCTGAAAATAAATAGCTATTGAATATTCAAAATTCAGGTTTATTAATGCTTCAAGTGTTCTGTATGCTTCTTCTCCAGAAATATTTTCAATCTTATTTTCTAAATCTCTTAACCTAGCTACGTATTCAAAATCTTGTGAACGAATTGCAGCGCATTTCTCTGCTAAAACAAGTTTTCCTAAAGTTTCTTTTTCGGTTATTAAGGTCTTAAATTCTGCTTTACATTGCTTTAAATAGAAATTGCATAGCTTTTTCTCGGGATTAACTTTAATATGGACTTTATAGCCTAACCTCTTTAACTTACTTATTGCATTTGCAAGTTCGTAAAAATCTGCTTGAAAAATAAGCCTCTCTAGGCATCTAAGTAATTCCTTTTCTAATGTATTGGCATCTATCATAGTAGGATTGTTTTCCTACAAAAATAAACGCCAAGCCTGCCAAACTATGGCACACAAGGATTGTTGTTGTAGTATTTAATGCTTTGCTCCAGTTCATTTTTAATCCTTTCGGCTAAACTTGTGGGTTTTAATACAACAACATCACTTCCGTGTGAAAGAATTTCCATTATAAAATCGTGAGTTACTTGTAACTGCAATTGTATCTTAAGTTCTGTCTCATTGTCAACCAGTATTTTTTGGGACTTATGTAAAGGAACGGATTTAATGAACTTGCCTTTTAAAGGGCTAAAGGATAATTCAACTAATTCTGGTTCAGCATTCTGTAGTTTAAAGATACCAAAACTATCATCAAAGAAATTGTCAGGGTTAATTCCCTCTGGTATTTGATAATTTGTGTTTGTTTTGATTATTAATGTGTTTCTTTGGATTCGTTCTAATGCAAATGTTTTAACTTGTTTATCGTTACTATCTTTTCCAATTACATACCACCTAAACTTAAACTCTTTTAGAAAGTAGGGTTCAATATTTCTTTGGGTTATCTCTCCGCCAACATACTTGTAGTAAGAAAATTCAATGACATTTTTATTCTTTATAGCGTAAAGAATTGTTGAAATATGCTCACTACCTGTATTATGTAAACCTGTTGAAATATATTTGCTGATTTCCTTAAATTGCTCTAAGGTGTTAATAATTCTGTAAGATTCAATTAGTAAAGATGTGTTCTCTTGGATTATTTCATAATCAATAAAATAGCCTTTATTTATATTGTCATATTCAATTTCAACCCCAAATAATTCTTCGATTT
>JAQVGD010000200.1 GCA_028696945.1 Lutibacter sp. | reverse complement strand
TCAATTTATGTAAGTTCCTTTATTTCAATGAAAAAAACCTCGATAGGATTAACGACAATTGAAGTTGGTGCTTTAAGAATTTTAATTACATGTTTTTTTTTATTGTTTTGAAATTTAAAGTTTTGTAGTTTTAGTTGGAGTCTATTTTATAAATATGGTCAAATAAAAAACGGCTCAATTTCTTAAGCCGTTTTTAAAATTTATTAAAAAATTTATTTATTGAAAATCAGCATCAGTAACGCCTTCATTTACTTTGGCATCCATCAATTTAAATTCGACCGTTTGTGGGCCAAAACTTCCTGTTTTTGTGCTTGGAAATTTAATTCCGTTAAACTCTTGATAATTGCTGAAAAACGCTTCCTGATTTTGAGTTTGTCCTTGCATGGTAACCACTTGCAATTCCTTTACCTTTAAGCCGCTTTCAACATCAAAATAAACAGATGATGAAACAATTTCACCTTTTGTTAAAATTACATAAGCATCTTTACCTTCAATATTTTCAATACCTGTTAATTTAGAATTTTCGTTGTTTAACAATCCCATTTCCAAAAAGGTACCTAAAGTGTAAGTCATTTCGTCCGACATTTGTGGAGGCAATGGTTGTTTATTCATAAACACACCAGCATCAGACATCACAACTTTCATCATCATATTTCCGCCCATACTAGTTTCATTGGCATAATTTGTTGAAGTTCTCTTTTCGGTATTTAAAATCACATTTCCCATTGCATTTGCTTCATAAGTAACCAAAGTGCTTTTTAAAGCTTTTACCTTATCTACACCGCCAATTGCATTAAAATAGCCATCTATCACTGTTTGTTTTGTGATTCCTGCAGGAATTGGTTTTGACATTTCCGGTTTAGAAGCTGGATTTGATTCCTTATCAAAATAACTAATGGTATAAGGTAATTTTTCAAGGTTAGGCAAAACGTCGAGCGCTTTGCCAACAATTACAATTCTGGCATTGTCTTCGCTAAAATATTTTTGAGCCACACGTTGCACATCATCAACTGTAACGGCATTTACTTTTTGCAAGTAGGTTTCGTAGAAATTTTCAGGCAAATTTTTAATGACGATATTTAAGGCATAATTGGCCACGGTTGAAGGGTTTTCAAGTGCCATTACAAAGTTTCCTATATAGGCGGCTTTTGCATTTTTTAATTCCTCTTCAGTTACTTTGGTGTCTCTAAAAGTTTTGATTTCTTTCATAAATTCAACCACAGAACTGTCTGTAACCACATTTCTAACAGAAGCTACCGATTTAAAGGTTGCCGAGGTTCTTTCATCATTTCCAATTCTGGAATAAGCACCATAAGTATAGCCTTTGTCTTCGCGTAAATTTAGGAATAAACGGCCTTCACCGCCACCACCGAATATTTTATTTGCCAATAAAGCTGCAAAATAATCGGGACTGCCCATTTTTAAATCTACGGTATTTATGACCGCGATATCAGATTGCACCGCATTTGGCATGTCAATAAAATCAATCTCGGTTTTAGCAACGTCTGCTACTTTAGGAATTTCATAAGCAGGAATTGTTCCTTTTTTCCAATTGCTGAAATGTTTGGTTACCTGAGCTTTCACATCTTTAAAAGAAACATCACCCACAATTACCAAATAAGCATTGTTTGGTTTAAAATAGGAAGCATAAAAATTTTGGACATCAGCCAATGTTACATTTTTGGCAGAAGTTTCAGTTTCAAATTCACCATAAGGATGGTTTTTTCCGTAAACCAATGCGTTTTGTGCTTTCGCAGCAATAGCGGCCACGCTATTTTCGCCCGATTTAATTCCTTCAATAAGTTTGGCTTGTTCTTTTTCAAATTCTTCTTGTGTAAATAGCGGATTTTGAATGGCATCAGCCGTTAATTCCAAAATTCTTGGGAAAAATTTAGACAAGGTGTTGAAGTATGCGCTTTGGCTTCCAATATTTAAGTTAGCACCTAAAAAATCAACTTCCTCATTAAATGCATCTTTAGAAATTGTTTTGGTTCCATTTCCCATCATTCCTCCTACAATACTTGTTAAGCCAGCTTTTTCTCCTTCAAAAATAGGACCGTTGTCTAAAATTAACATGGCGGAAGCTTTTGGTAATTTATGATTTTCAACAACCATTACTTTTAACCCGTTTTTAAGTTCAAAAGTTTGGGGCTTGCCTAAATTTATGGTAGGTGCTGGCCCTGCTTTTGGTTGTTGTGATCTGTCTATTTGTGCGTTTACTCCTAAAGAAATAAGAAATAATGCAATTAAGGTGGTTATTTTGGTTTTCATATTATTTTTCATCTTTAGTATTATTCAATTTCCTTTTTAAGATAATCCATTTCAACGCGACTGTTTTTGTTCAAATATTCATTTGCAACACGTTTAATGTCTTCTCTAGTTATTGAGCGGTATATGTTGATTTCGTCGTTAATTAAGTTTGTATTGCCTTTTAAAGTATAATTTGCAGCTAAAGTATTGGCAATATTTTGCACTCCGGAGTTTGAATTTACAAAATCGTTTTCAAATTTATTTTGTAATTTTTGAAATTCTTTTTCTGAAATTAATTCAGTTTGAAGTTTTGTGATTTCCTCATCCATTTCAACGCCTAATTCATCTAAGGTAGTTTCCCCCATTGGTAAAGCACCCATAATATAGACTCCATAATCTTCTTGCGAATCGTTAAATGCCAAAACCTGAAGTGCTTTTTTTTCTTCGACCAATCTTTTGTATAATCTGGCACTTTTTCCACTTGTTAAAATAGAAGAAACCATATCTAAAGTATAAGAATCTTTGTCTTTATTGGAGGGTGTCCTGTAAATAAATAGTTTAACAGGAATTTGGATGTTTGAATCGTATTCGGTAACCTTAATGCTTTCAGTGATTGGAGCCTCTTTAACAGTTACCCTTTCAACTTTTTCTCCTTCTGGGATATCGCCAAAATAATCTTCAATCATTTTTTTGGTCGTCTCGGTTTCAAAATCTCCAGCTACCACTAAAACGGCGTTGTTAGGTGCGTAGAATTTTTTATGAAAATCTAAAAATTCCTGTAATTTGGCAGCATCTAAATCCTCCATACTTCCAATAACTGAATTTTTGTAAGGATGATTTTTAAAGACATACTTATTAATCCCTGTGCGATACATGATTTTTCCGTAAGGCGCATTGTCAATTCTGGCGCGTTTTTCTTCTTTTATCACTTCGTTTTGCGTATCAACGCCCACTTGGTTAATCACTGGGTGTAACATGCGTTCAGATTCTAGCCACAAGCCAAGTGCCAAATTATTAGAGGGAAATGTTTCGTAATAAAAAGTACGGTCTTGCGTGGTATTTGCATTGTTGTTTCCGCCGTTGGCTGATACAATTTTAAAAAATTCACCTTTGGGAATATTTTCGGTCCCTTCAAACAACAAATGTTCAAAAAAGTGGGCGAATCCAGTACGTCCAGCCACTTCGTCCTTGGCGCCCACGTGGTACATCACAGAGGTGCTAATGATTGGGGCGGAATTGTCTTTGTGTAAAATAACGTGCAGGCCGTTACTTAAATCATACTCTTCAAATGCTACTTTTTGGGCAAACATGTTAACGCTTAAAAATAGCGCTAAAGAGCTTAAATAGATAATTTTTCTCATAGTTATTACTGGTTTAATTTAATTAATGTTGCGTATTTGACGCATTTATTATTCAGATGTTACAATTTTGTGGTAGAAATAATCAATTAATTTTGAGGTTATTTCATAGCAAAAATGAATTCAAATGTATTAATTTTATTTTAGAAATGAAGAAAAATAAATTGCCATTTTAGAATTATTCATTTTCATTATTTATTTCTGTTGCGTATTATATAATAAAAAGCAAGTAAAATTTAAAAAATCACCAGTAAATTTATCAATGCAAAACCTGTGGTTTGAATTTGAAACCATAAATCTTTATTATTCATTTTGGCTCTAGTTTAATTGAGTGTTGCTATTTAATTTCAAATCATTGTTGTCCGATAAAAATTCATAAAAAATAATTTATCTCAATCTAAATAGGACTTTAGAAACAGGTCGCCCCGATGGGGCTTGATTTACATAAAAATCTATTTTTCTACAAATAGGTCGTCCCTCTGGGACTGAAACAGCTCCGTAGGAGCTAAATGTTTGTAGAAAAATGAAACGAGCATAACAAATTTTGATACACAGAGAAATGATTAATGGCGAACTGCAGCTGTACCAACAAAAAAATAAAATGTAAACAGATGAAACGCCTACAACAGAATCATCTAACAGAAAAAAGAAAGATGCTAAGCGTTCCATTTGACAAATAAAAAACAATAAAAAATAGCAAATAAAACGAGCATAACAAATTTTGATACACAGCAGAATGATTAATGGCGAACAGCATCTGTACCAACAAAAAAATAAAATGTAAACAGATGAAACGCCTACAACAGAATCATCTAACAGAAAAAAGAAAGATGCTGAGCGTTCCATTTGACAAATAAAAAACAATAAAAAATAGCAAATAAAACGAGCATAACAAATTTTGATACACAGAGAAATGATTAATGGCGAACTGCAGCTGTACCCACAAAAAAATAAAATGTAAACAGATGAAAAATTTGGATTATTTAAGTCTCATCGGGGCGGTCTGTTTGTTTTGAAAAATTTAACTGGACAAAAATGATTTCAAATCCATATTTCGGAGGTTTCAAGTCGGTTCGAACGTAGAAAATTCAATTATTCCCTTTAGTTAGGGTAAAAATAATTGAATTTTCGGCCCTTTGTTCTTTCCCCTCCCGATAGTTCCTAATCTCCGCAAGTCTTTTAAAAAAAATGCTGCAAAACCTTATTAGATAAAGCTTTGCAGCTACGTAATATTCACTTAAATTAGTGTTGACCAATACTACAAATGTGAAGATAA